>CAZIIX010000054.1:4513-12292 GCA_964539345.1 uncultured Actinomycetes bacterium
CGGTCATGGATCCCACCGCGTTCGCCCGGGCCGTCGCCGAGCTGGCGGCGCTGGTCGACGAGGCCGGTCGCCGCCGCTTCACCGTCCTGCTCGGCACCCGGTCGGCCGGCATCCCGCTGCTCCGCGAGCTCCCGGACCTCGGCCCTGCCGTCGACGAGTCACCGATCGCGATCGAGCCGCTCACCATCCCGCAGCTCAGCGAGGCCATCACCGGGCCCGCCGCCGCCGCGGGGATCCACGTGGACCCGAACCTGGTCCAGCTGCTCATCGCGGACCTCACTCCCTACGACATCCCCGATCTAGCACACGATCTCGGCTCGCTGACGTGGCTGGCAGACGCGCTGCGCGAGACGTGGGAGGTCTCGCGGCGTGGCCGGATGACGGTCGCCGACTACCAGCAGACCGGCGGCATCCAGGGACTGATCAACGCCGCGGCCGAGGCCACCTGGTCGGACCTCGACGAGGTGGAGAGGCCGGTCGCCCGCGGCATGCTGCTGCGCATGGTCGCCGTCGACGACGCCTCCGCCGTGACCCGCCGCGCACTGCCCATGGCCGAACTCGAGGGGCTCGCCGCCGCCACCGGCGAGGCCCGATTGGCGCGGGTGCTGGAACGGTTCGTCGCCCGCCGACTGGTGACGATCGAGGGGGACACCGTCCGAATCGGCCACCCGGCGCTGCTGACCGCCTGGCCCCGATTGGCGGAATGGGTCAACGCCGACCGCGGCGGGCTCCGCCAATTCCGTCGGCTGTCCGATTCCACCACTTCCTGGCACGACCACGGCCGCGACCCCTCATACGTCGCCCGGGGCGCCCGGCTGGCCGTGATCACCGAATGGATCGACCAGGCGCACCCCGACCTGACCCGCACCGAACAGGCCTTCGTCGACGCGAGCGTCCGGGCCAGCCGGGACGCCGAGCGGAGCCGCCGCCGGCAGCGCCGCCGACTCCAGGTGGCGCTCGCCCTGTCCACGGTGCTGATGCTGGTCGCGGCCGGCATGGCCGTGTTCGCGCTGCGCGCCCGCTCGGCCGCGGACGCCCGCGCTCTCGAGGCGACGCAGGCCCGCAACGACGCCCAATCGCGGGAGCTATCCATCGCCGCGGAACGGCTGCGCGACACGGATCCGGCCCTGGCGGCGCAACTCTCGCTCGTCGCGTACCGGATCGCGCCGACGCCGGACGCACGGTCCGCGGTGCTGGACAGCACTGCGATCCCGACCCCGACCCGCATCCCGGCCCAGGACGGGCCGACCAGCATCGCGCTGGACGCCGACCGCGGCATCCTCGCCGTCACGCAGGCCCGCGATGGCTCCGTCGCCGTGTGGTCGGTGCAGGACCCGCGCGAACCCAGCCGGGTCGCGTCGCTGCCCACCGCCGATCCGGGCAGCCAACAATTCAGCCTCGCGATCAGCCCGGACGGGCGGCAGCTGGCTGCGGGCAACGCCGACGGTCTGATCCAGCGGTGGGACATCAGCGACCCGTCCCGCCCGCGGGTGCTGGACGGGCCCGGCCGGGTGTTCCCCACCGGAGTACTGAGCATCGCGTTCAGCCCGGACGGCGCCACGCTGGCCGCGGGCGGGGCCGGCGGCGCGGTGCAACGCTGGGACGTCTCCGATCCGGCCGTGGCCACCACGCTCGCCCCGTTGGACGCCAGCGAGGTCGTCGGGGCGGTGACGTTCTCCCCGGACGGATCGCGGCTGTGGGCCGGGGGCGATGACGGCACCCTGTGGTCGTGGGCGCTGCCGGACGCCGCCACCCCCGAACGCAGGCAGGTCGGCGACAGTCAGATCAACACGATCGCGATCGACCCCGGCGGGACGACGCTGGTCACCGGCGACAAGGGCGGCGCGGTCAGTGTCTGGCACCGCACCGGCGACGATCGGTGGCAGCGTGACCCGGAGGATCCGATCCCCGCCATGACCGGCTGGGTGAGCACCGCCGACTTCAACGCGGACGGCACCCGGCTGGTGCTCGGCTCGACCGGAAGCAGCGTCATGGTGGTGGACATGTCCGACTTCACGGTGCTCGCCGCACGCGAGTATCCCGGGCCGGTCACCTCGGTGGGCTTCGACGGTGCGGGCACCGTCGTGGTCGCGGATACCGACGGCTACACCCGGCTCGCCCCGGTGCCCGGGTCGGTGATCGGCCCGGTGGGCACGCCGGTGTTCGGGGTGGCCCACCGCAGCGACAGCGAACTGCTCGTCTCCACCGGATCGGCTGTCAACCGGCTGCTGAGCTACGACCAGCGGGACCGCGAGCGGCCGGTCCGACTCGCGGCGGCCGCACCGGGCGATGACGTCGTCGCCCTGGACGGGGCGCTCGCACTCTCGACGGACGGCACCCTCGCCGCGGGCGGCGCCGCCGACGGCCGGGTGCAACTGTTCACCGCGTCCGACGGCGGCCGGCTCACCGCCGCCGGCCCGTCGCTGCAGGTCGGCGACGGTGTCGTGCAGTCGCTGGCGTTCTCCCCGGACGGCTCGGTGCTGGCGGTCGGCGGCAACGATCAGACGATCCACCTCTGGGACGTGTCGGACCCGGCACACCCGCAGGAGCTGCTCACCACCGAGGACACCGGCGGACAGGTCTATGCGCTCGACTTCGGACCGGACGGGCGGCTGCTGGCGGCCGGGACCACCGCGGGCGAGATCCTGCTCTGGGACATCAGCGACCCCCGTCATGCGACCTTGCTGACCACGTTCGGCGGCGACGACGGGTACGTGTTCGGAGTGCGGTTCTCCCCGGACGGCTCGGTGCTCGCCACCGCCGGCGCGGGGCGCGTCGTCTCGCTGTGGGACGTCGCCGACCCCCGTCATCCGACGGAGATCGGCAGCCCGCTGTCCGGGCCCACCAACGACATCGAGGCGATCCGCTTCGACCGGACCGGCGACCGACTGGCGGCCGTCTCCGACGATGGCGTCGTGTGGATCTGGGACACCAGCGACATCACGGCGCCGGAGATCTGGGCGCGGCTGCACGCCGCCTCCGGCATCCTCTACGCGACGGACTTCTCCCCGGATGGCACGCATCTCGTCGCTGCCGGATCCTCCCAGCTCGTGTGGGACTGGTCGGTCGACGTCGATGACGCGATCGGGCGGCTGTGCGCGGAGCAGGGCATCGGCATCACCCCGCACGAATGGGACATGTACGTGGCCGAGCGCAGCTACCGGTCACCCTGCGGCGAATCCTGAGCGCCGCCCTCGACGGTGGGGATCCGAGGCCCGTCGAGCGGCGCTAGACTCTCCCAGGTCACCGCTTCGCCCGTTCGGCCTACGGCGGACGTTTTTGTGTGCGCGCGGTCGCCCGTATCGTGGGGCCGGGGCGGCCGAAGAGGTGGCGGCCAGGAGCGGAGTAGCGGACCAGTGCCGGAGTGGACGGGGGATGACGGCGTGACGGAGCGCAGCCACCTGGCACCGGCCGTGCGGCTCGCCTGGGGGTCGGCCACCGACGTCGGCGCGGTGCGCACGGTCAACGAGGACGCGCTGCTGAGCAGTCCGCCGGTGTTCCTGGTGGCGGACGGGATGGGCGGCTATGCGGCCGGCGACCTCGCCAGCGCCGCGGTCGTCGAGGCCATGTCGGCGGCCGCCGGGCAGGACTATGTCGACCCGGCGTGGGTGCTCGGCACGCTCGGCCGGGTGGCCGACGAGCTCCGTCGCAGCATCGACGGCGGGACGACGGTGGCCGGGGCCGCGATGGTCTGCCAGGAGGGTCAGCCGTACTGGATGGTGTTCAACGTGGGCGACTCCCGCGTCTATCACAGCGCGCGCGGTGCCGTGCGGCAGGTGACGGTCGACCACTCGGTCGTGCAGGAGATGGTCGACGCGGGCGAGATCGCCGCCGAGGACGCCCGTTTCCACCCGCAGCGCAACGTCATCACCCGCGCCATCGGCTCGCCCGACGCGCTGCGGCCCGACCTGTGGTTCCTGCCCATCGATCGCAGCGGCCGGTTGATGATGTGCTCCGACGGCGTGACCAGCGAGCTCGAGGACGCCGTCATCCGCGAGATCCTCGGCCGGCCACGGGATGCGCAGCAGACCGCGGACGAGCTGGTGCGGGCGGCGCGCGCCGCCGGGGGACGGGACAACATCTCGGCGGTCGTGGTGGATGTGATCTCGGTGGCCGGCGAGGACGACCGGGCCGCGGACGAGGACGAGACCGTGCCGCGGGATCGGCGGGCGGCGGGCAGCGATCCGGAACGCACCGGGCCGCGGGCCGAGGCCGAGGCGTCGACGGTGAGGGGTGCATCGGCATGACGCAGGAAGTGCGGTACACCCCCGGCGAGTGGTACCTGGCGGTCGGTCCCCGGCTGACGGTCCTGTCCGATGACGAGGACCTCGTCCGGCGGATGTGGCCGGTGGTGCGCGACGGCGGCGATGCCGCGGCGGTGCTGGTCGACGCGGTGACCGGCGGCCTGGCGTCGCTGCCCGACCTGGCGCTCATCGACGGCACCGCCGAGCACGCCGAGTTCCTGGTGCGCGGCGATATCGAGATCGTGCTGGAGACCGCCGATTCCGACCGCCGGACCATCGACGGACGCGGGGTGCGGACCTGGCGGGAGGCCAGCGCGGCATCCATCCGCGCACTGTCCGTCGGCGGGATGGACTGCTCCGAGACGGGGCTGCCGTTGCGCGCCGGGCTGGTGCGCGCCGGCGGCTTCCGCTGGTCCCTCGACGAGGCGGCCGAGCCGCCCGCCGAGTCTGCCGCTGGGACGCCCGCCGCGCCCGCCGCCGGGACATCCGCGGCCACGCAGACGCCGGATCGACCCGCCGAGCAACCCGGACCCGCGGCCCGGCCGAGTGCCACCGCCGCCGCCGGTGCTACCGAGCAGCCCTCCGTCATGCCCGCGGCACCCGCCGGCAGCGACGACACCAAGCTCGGCCGGGAGGACGAATTCGGCCACCTCTTCGAATCCACCGTGGTGCGCGGGGCGGAGGACGCCGCCGTCCGCATCGACGCCGACGACGAGGACGGCCCGTCGCCCGCCCCCGAGTCCGTGCTCGGCGACCACGACGGCTCGACGATCCTGGGCAGTCACCTGGCGGACCTGCTGCGCGGGCAGCGCGCTGCGCCGCCGTCGGAGGTCACGACCGCACCGATCACCGCGACCGCGGCCCCGCCGGCGCCTCCCGCGGCACTCGAGCTCGTCTTCTCCACCGGCCAGGTCGTTCCGGCCGACCAGCCCGTCATCGTCGGCCGCAAACCACAGGCGGACCGCGTCTCCAGCTCCGCCATCCCGCGGCTGATCACCGTGACCGGGCCGAACAACGACATCTCCCGCTCGCACCTGGAACTCCGACCGGACGGCCGCGACCTGCTGGTGACCGACCTCGGATCGACGAACGGCACCGTGCTGGTCGAGCCGGCCGGCAGCCGCCCGCTGACCGCGCGGCTGGCCGAGCGGATCGGGGCCGGCACCCGCCTGGACCTCGGCGACGGGGTCACCATCGACATCCGGACGGCCCGGTGAGCCGAGCACCGGCCGCCCCGCCGCAGTTGCCGGGGTACGAGTTCGTCCAGCACATCGGCGGGGGCGGGTTCGCCGACGTGTACCTCTACGAGCAGCAGATGCTCGGCCGCAAGGTCGCCGTCAAGGTGCTGCTGGCCGGCGAGTCCAGCCCGAGCGTGCGGGCCCAGTTCGACGCCGAGTCGACCCTGATGGCGGCGCTGTCCACCCACCCGCACATCGTCTCCATCTACGACGCGTCGATCGCCGGCGACGGCCGCCCGTACCTGATCATGGAGTACTGCTCGCGGCCGACCCTGTCACAGCGCTACAAGCGCGAGGCGATCCCGGTCGCCGACGCGCTGACGATCGGAATCCAGATCGGCGGCGCGGTCGAAACAGCCCACCGCGCAGGCATTCTGCACCGCGACATCAAACCGGCGAACGTGCTCACCACGGACTACAACCGGCCCGCGCTGACCGACTTCGGCATCTCGGTGGTCACCGGCGCGGCGCCGGGCGCCGAGGCGGTCGGCATGTCCATACCCTGGTCGCCGCCGGAGATGCTCGCCGACCAGCCGGACGGGGACCAACGGGCCGACGTGTACTCGCTGGCCGCCACCGTCTACACGCTGCTGGCGCGCCGGTCCCCGTTCGAGCGGCCGGGCGGACCGAACACTGCCGTCGACCTGGTCAACCGCATCCAGCGCACCCCGCTGCCGCCGGTGGGACGGTCCGACGTGCCCGCCTCACTCGAGCGGGTGCTCTCGCGCGGCCTGGCCAAGGACCCGGCGGCCCGCTGGACGTCGGCGCTGCAGTTCGCCCGCGCCCTGCAGGACGTACAGGCCGAGCAGGGATGGCCGCTCACCCAGGTCGACGTGTTCGACGAGAACCCCGGCGCCGCGCAGGCCGCACTCACCGCCGAGGACGACGGCCGCACCCGCATCCGCGGGCTCACCACGATCCAGGCGCAGCCGCCGGTCGCGACCGAGCAGCGCACGACACCGGTGACCGACGCCGCGACGCAGCAGGAGGCCGAACGCACCGCGCTGCGCCCCGGCCGGGTCCCGGACCCGCTGGCCGGCAGGGCGCTGTCCGCCCCCGCGCCGGTCGACACGATGCGACGGCCGCCCGAGCCCGAGACCGGCCCGCCGCCCGAGATCGCGCAGTCCCGTAGCCGCTGGCCGTGGCTCGTCGTGGCCGGCACGGCCGCCGCCGTCATCGCCGTGGTGGTCGTCGTGCTGGCCACCCGCGGCACCACCCCGCCGCCGCTGCCCGCCGACACCGAACCCACCGGCGCCGGGCAGCAGGAGGCCGTCGACCTCGGCGTGCCCGCTCCGGCCGACCTGGCCGCGACCCGCCAGGGCGACTCCTGGGTGTTCACCTGGACCAACCCCGACCCGCAGCCCGGCGACAGCTACCAATGGCGGCGCACCGACACCGACGACCCGGCCGGCGCGCAGAGCGTGACCAGCCCGACCGCCACCGTCGCCGCCGACCGTGCCTGCCTGTCCGTGGTCCTGGTGCGCGCGAACGGGCAGTACTCCGCCGACGCATCCGTGTGTACCGAGGACGGGTGAGCGATGAGTCTGCAAGTGGAATTCTGCGGCGAGTGGTTCACCGCCGAGAAGGACACCGGGCTGAGCCTGGGCCGCGAGGGCGACATCCGCATCGACGACAACCCGTACCTGCACCGGAGATTCCTCACCGTCACCTGGGCGCACGGGCTGTGGTGGCTCGCCAACGTCGGCAGCCAGGTGTGCGCGACGGTGGCCGACTCGGCCGGACTGGTCCAGGCTTGGCTCGCGCCCGGCGCGTCCCTCCCGATCGTGTTCGGCCAGACGACCGTGCTGTTCACGGCCGGGCCGACCACCTACGAGATCACCATGCAGAACACCGACACCCCGTTCGTGGTCACCGATGTCACCCAGCAGGTCAGCGGCGAGACCACCATCGCACCGGTGACGCTGACCGAGAGCCAACGCCTGCTCATCGTCGCGCTGGCCGAACCGATGCTGCGCCGGGACGGCACGTCGGTGACCGAGATCCCGTCCTCCCGCGCCGCCGCGGACCGGCTCGGATGGCCGATGACGAAGTTCCACCGCAAGCTCGACAACGTCTGCGACAAGCTCGATCGGCGCGGCATCAAGGGGCTGCGCGGCGGCCCCGGCCAACTCGCCGTCAACCGGCGCGCCCGGCTCGTCGAACACGCCGTCACCTCGCGGCTGGTCACCGAGGCGGACCTGCCATTGCTGGACTTCGCCGCCGATGCGGACACCCGGCCGGGCGGGGCGACGCGATGAGACCACCGTCATGGGCGGTCCGGATGCACGCCGCGGCGG
>CAZIIX010000055.1:0-12236 GCA_964539345.1 uncultured Actinomycetes bacterium
CGGCCCCCGATGCAGCGCCGGAAGCGCCATCGTCGTCATGGTCGGCGTCCGTGCCCAGGTAAGCGTCCATCACGGCCGGGTCGCGCGCCACGTCCGCCGGGTCGCCGGCCGCGATGACCTCGCCGAAGTTCAACACGGTCACTCGCGTGCAGGTGGACAACACCATGCGCACGTTGTGCTCGATCAGCAGGATCGTGATCCCGTCGGCGGCCAGTCCGCGGATCAGGCCGGCCAGTTCCTCGGCCTCCACATGGTTCATCCCCGCCGCGGGCTCGTCCAGGATCAGCAGCGCCGGGTCGCTGGCCAGCGCCCGCGCGATCTCCAGCCGCCGCTGGTCGCCATAGGAGAGTTGCCCCGCGGGAGTGCCGGCGCTGTCGGCCAGGCCCACCCGCCGGAGTTGCCGCCAGGCCATCGCGACGGCCGCGTGTTCGTCGCGGCGGGCCGACGGCAGCCACACCAACCGCCGCACCAACGTGGGTCGGGCGATGACGTGGGTTCCGACGAGCACGTTGTCGAACGCGCTCATCCGGTTCCACAGTTTGGAGTGCTGGAACGTCCGCGCCACGCCCGCGGCCGCGAACCGATGCGGGGGGATGCGTCGGCCCAGCGGCAGGCCCAGCACCGTGGCCTCGCCCGCGGTCGGCCGCACCAGGCCGCTGATCATGTTGATCAGGGTCGTCTTGCCGGCACCGTTCGGTCCGATCAGGCCGAGTACCTCGCCGGCGCGCAGGTCCAGGTCGATGCCGCGCACGGCATGCACCCCGCCGTAGGACTTGCTGATCCCGGACAGCGACACGATCGTCTCGCCCGGGGGTGGCATGGCCCGTGTGTGCGTCGGCAGCGGGAGCGCCTCCGTTCCCGCTCGGTCGCCGGCGGTGTCCCGGCGGGTGGCGCGCCGCGGGATCAGTCCGGCGATCCCGCCGGGCAGGAACAGGATGACGAGCAGCATCAGCAGACCCGCGATGAACGGCTGCACCCAGCCCGCTTGGACGTCGAGCGCCCGCTGCGCCTCGGGGATCATGGTCAGGAAGGCGCCGCCGAGCAGCGGCCCGATGAACAGGGTGACGCCACCGACCATCGCGGTGACCAGGCCGGTGATGGCGGCCTCGAACCCGAAGTCGGTCGGGGTGATCAGGCGGGTGAAGTAGGCGTTCATCACGCCGTAGAGACCGGCGACGGTGCCGGCGGTGATCACGGCGTACATCTTGTGCCGGGCGACGTTGATCCCCAGCGCACTGGCGGCCAGTTCGTCGCCGCGGATCGCCGCGTAGCCGCGGCCCAGCCGGGAGCCGCCGAGCCGGGCGAAGAAGTACACCAGCACGGCCACGGCGATCCACAGCATCCACCAGTGGACGAGTTTCGGCACGCTGGTGCCCTGCGCGCCGCCGGTCCAGGTCATGTTGATGAACACGATCCGGACCATCTCGCCGAATCCGAGTGTGGCGATGGCCAGGTAGACGCCGCGCAGTCGCAGCACCGGCAGGCCCAGCAGGAACGCGGCGAGCGCGCCGACGACCATGCCGAGCACGATCGCCGAGACGAGCGGGGGCACGACGCCGAACAGCGGGTCGTCACCGACCAGGCCGGCGGCCGTGAACCCGCCGATCGCGGCGAAACCCGCTTGCGCGAGCGAGAGCTGCCCGGCGTAGAGCACTGCGTAGAACGAGAACGCGAAGATTGCGGAGAGGGCGACCAACGCGAGCTGGGTGGCCAGTTGCGGGCTCATCGGCGGATCACCACCGGGGTGTGTGCGTCCATCGGATCAGACCTCCCGGACCTGGCGGCTGCCGAACAGCCCGTTGGGTCGGACCACCAGGATCAGGAACAGCAGGCCGAAGGCGATGGCGTCCTTCCATGACGAGCCGATGAACGTGATCGCGAAGACCTCGGCCAGCCCCAGGGCGTAGCCGCCGACGACCGCGCCCCACAGCGATCCCATGCCGCCGACGATGATGACCGCCAGGCCCTTGAGCTCGATGCTGGTGCCCAGGTCGAGCTGCGCGACGTTGACGTTGAGGGCGAACAACACGCCGGCGACGGCGCCCAGCGCCGACGAGATGGCGAACGTCATCCAGGTGATGCGCTCCACGTTGAGGCCGAGTACCCGTGCCGCGTGCGGATTCTCGGCGACCGCGCGCATTCCGCGGCCCAGGCCGGACCGGGCCACCATCAGCCCCAGCGCGACCATCAGCACCACCGACACCGCGACGATGACCAGCTGGATGACCGTCGCCTGGGCGCCGCCGATGGACACCGATGCGAACGGGATCGCGTCGTAGGGGAACTGGTGCCGATCGGGCCCGTACACGGCCTGCAGGAGCGCGATGAACATTCCGGCGAGCGCGATCGAGGAGATCAGCCCGGCGAAATGCGCGTCGCTGCGGCCGGCGAGTGGGCGGAACGCCACCCGTTCGACGACCACGCCCAGGATGGCGCCGACCACGAACACCGCCGGAATGGTCAGCCAGATGGAGAACCCCGCCTGGTCGACCAGGGTGATCGCGACATACGCGGAGGCCGCGAACACCGCCGAGTGCGCCAGGTTCAGCCGGTCCAGGACGCCGAAGACGAGGGTGTAGCCGACGGCGAACAACGCGTAGATGGAACCGGTGAAAATGCCGTTCAGGACCTGTTGCACGGCGGGGCCCCTTCCGCGCGCGGTGCGCGCGCTCGCCGCTGACCCGTCATCCGACTACCTTCCTCGCCGCTGGGTGGGTGATCGAGCCCCCCGGCCGGCCGCCTCACCTGCGGCCGGCCGGAGGGTCATCCGACCGGTGTTACTTCAGGACGGCGAATTTGCCGTCCTGGACGATCTGCACGACCGCGTCATGCACGGCGTCGCGGTTCTCGTCCAGGCTGAAGTCGCCCAGCGGGGTGGCCAGGTCCTTGGTCTGGCCCAGCGCGTCCTTGATCGCGTCGCGATCGGCGGAGCACGCCGTGCGCACCGCGTGGTCGACCACCAGCATGCCGGTGTAGGCCTGCGCGGCGAACTGGTCGGGGGCCGAGCCGTACTTGTCCTGGTAGGCCTTCATGAACTCCTGGCTCTGCGGATTGTCCGAGGCCGAGTTCCAGGCGGCACCCACCACCACGCCCTCCGCGGCCTGACCGGCATCCTTCATCAGCGCCGGCGAGTTGAATCCGTTGCCGCCGATGATCGGGATATCCAGGCCGAGCTGGCGCGCCTGCACGACGAGCGGCACCGCGGCCTCGATCAGCGCCGACACCACGAGCGCATCCGGATCGGCGGACTTGGCCTCGGTCAGCAGCGACCGGAAGTCCGTGTCCGTCTTGGAGAAGGTCAACGTCTTGGCGGTCTCGATCCCCTCGTCGGACAGGGCCTGCTTGAAGGCGTCGTACCCGCCCTGGGTGAAGGCATCGTCGTTGCCGTAGAGCACCACGACCTTCTTCAGCCCGTACTTGTCCTTGGCGGCCTTGACCGTCTGCGGGATCACGGCCTCCTCGGTGAGCGAGTCGCGGAAGATGTAGTCGCCGATGTCGGTGATTCCGGCGGCGGTGTTGGACACGCCGAGGACCGGCACCTTGGCCTCCTGCGCGACCGGGTCGGTCTGCTTGGCCCCGTTGGACAGGGTCGGGCCGATGATCACCGAGTCGCCGTTGTCGATGAAGCCCTGGAAGATGGAGATGGCCTGCTTCGGGTCGGTCTGCGTGTCCTTGACGTCGACGTCGTAGGTCACCCCGCCCTTCGCGTTGAGTTGGTCGGCCGCCAGTTCCAGTCCGTTCTTCTGCGTCGCGCCGTACTGGGCGGCGGCGCCGGTCAGCGTGAACGCCACGCCCACCTTGACGGGATCCGGCAGGGTGCAGGAATCGGCGTCGCCGGCATCGCCGGACGGGGCCGCCCCGTCCTCGGTCGACTCACCGGCCGACGCGTCATCGTCGGACGATTGTTGCGTGTCCGGCGCAGGAGCCTGCTCACTACTCTGCTGCTGGCTCGGCTCGCTGCTGGAGCCGTTGTCTCCCGCGGAGTCGTCGCTGCTGGATCCACATCCTGCCGCGACCACCAGGGCGGCGGCCGCCACCGCGGCGACCACGGCACGTTTGATTTGCACGCTGATCCTCTTCCTTCCGATTGGGGGTCGGCCCACGCGTCGGCCCGAAGCAGGTGTCCCATGGTCGGCTGCGTGCACCACCGAATGTGTTCGATGTGCCTCTGTCCCGCGGGGATATGCCCGGTTCGCAGCACCCCGCGGACAGAACCAGTAAAACCTTACCGCCCGTTCGGCGGCACCACCGACCGCACTGACCAGTCGTTAGCAAGTTGTTGGATTTCGCCGTCCGGACGGGATCACACGGACGGGACACGCGGTCCGGATCACGCGGCCTGCGTCACGCGGGCAGCTGGGCGTGCGCCGGTGTGAGATCGGACAGGCTGCCCACTCCGAGCAGCTGCATCGTGCGCACGATCTCGGCGCGCAGGATGTCCACGGCACGCTGCACGCCACGCTGCCCGCCGGCCATCAGCCCGTACAGGTAGGCGCGCCCGACCAGGCAGGCCCGCGCCCCGTTCGCCACCGCCGCGACGATGTCGGCGCCGGACAGGATGCCGGTGTCGATCATCACTTCGGCCCGGTCCCCCACCTCTTCGGCGACGGACGGCAGCAGGCGCAGCGGGGTGGGCGCACGGTCGAGTTGCCGCCCGCCGTGATTGGACAGCACCACTGCGTCCGCGCCGGCATCGACCACCGTCCGCGCGTCGGCCACTGACTGGATGCCCTTGACGACCAGCGACCCGGGCCAGATCGACCGCAGCCACTCCAGTTCGGCGATCGAGGCCGTGGGATCGAACATCCGGTTGATCATGTCGGCGACCGTGCCGCCGGAGAACCGCAGTGAGGCGAAGGTCAGCGGCTCGGTGGTCAGCAGGTTGAACCACCATGCGGGGTGCAGCGACATGTCCAGGAACGTCTTCATCGTCAGCTGCGGCGGGATCGTCAGGCCGTTGCGCACATCGCGTTGCCGTGCTCCGGCGACCGGGGTGTCGACGGTGAGCACCAGGGTGTCATACCCGGCCGCCCGGGCGCGGTCGACCAGTGCGGTGCTGGCCTCCCGGTCCTTCCACAGATAGAGCTGGAACCAGTGCCGACCCCCGGGCGCGACGGCCGGGACGTCCTCGATGGCAACGGTCCCCATCGTGGACAGCGCATAGGGGATGCCGGCGCGGGCGGCCACCGGCGCCACGGCGCGCTCGCCCTGGTAGTGCATCATGCGGGTGAATCCGGTGGGTGCGAACACCAGCGGCAACGAGCTGGTCCTGCCCAGGATGCTGGTGGTGGTGTCGACGTGCGAGACGTCCCGCAGGATGCGCGGCGAGAAGGTGACGTCGCGGAAGAGCCTGCGGGCCCGCGCCAGGCTGAGTTCGTCCTCGGCGGCGCCGTCGGTGTAGTCGAACACCGACCGGGGGGTCTTCCGCCGCGCGATCAGCCGCAGGTCGCCGATCGTCGCCGCGCGCGCCAGTTGGGCCCGGGTGCGAGCCAGTGTCGGCGGGGCGAACCCGAGCAGCGGCTTGATGTCGCGCCACACCGGTCGTTGCCGGCGGGTGGTGGCCGTTCCGGTGGGGCGGGATGGCTGCTGGTCGGACATGGCTCCTCCTGGGTCTGCGCGCGGCTCGACGTCATTCATCATCGGGTATGACGGTGTCGTCGGGCTGCACCGGCCCTCCACCCGGCCCACCCGCGGGTCAGCGCCGGGGGCGGGTGCGGCGCGAGCGGCGGCTGAGCAGCCACGCCAGTCCGGCGGCGATTCCCAGTGCCACTCGTCGCATCCGGCGGCGGCGCGGAGGGCTGCGCAGGACGACGGTCGTCACCTCCGGAAGGTCCTTCGCGTCACTGGGTGTCCCCGCCCGTCCCGCCGCCGCGTCCGCGGTCGGTGCGCCCGCGTCCGGTCCCTCGACCCCGGTCGCGATCCAGGCCGCGATCATCAGGAACGCCCTGCCGACGAGGTTGAAGAACAGCAGCAGGCCGATGACGGCGCCGAAGACCTGGGCGGTCGGGTTGGTGTCCGTGACCAGGAGCGTCAACGCGGCCTTGAGGATCTCGAACGCGATCGCCATGGAGAGTGCTCCGATGAACAGCGTTCGCCGGTCGGCCCGGTTGCCCTTGACCGGAAGGATCGTGTACATCCACGCGAAGATCAACATGTTGGCCAAGATCGCGACCACGAACGGCCCGATCCGCAGCGCCGACCGCAGGAAGCCGATCTCGTCGATGCCGAGCCAGGAGACCACCAGGTCCTGGGCGGCCGTGCCGACGGCGGTCAGCGCGAACGTGGCCACCACGGCGATCGCCAGTCCGACGAGCGAGATCAGGTCCCACAGGTAGGCCAACAGGAAGTTGCCCCGGGCCTCCTTGGACCGCTTCCACTGCGGACGCCATTGGGCGCGCACCGCGTCGCGCACGTTGCCCATCCAGTTCAAGCCGGAATACAGGGCGACGAGCAGGCCGACGATGCCGACCGCGAACCGCTGGCTCACGGCCCGGTCGATGATCGAGCCCATCTGCTCGGCCGGGATCAGCGATGCCACCTGATCCTTGAGCTCGTCGAGCAGGTCGGGCCGGTTGGTGAGCACGAAGCCGGCGATGGCGAAGCTCACCATCAGGATCGGCACCAGCGACAGGAAGGAGAAGTAGGTGATCGCGGCCGCGAACTGGTTGCCCTGCCGATCGGAGAACCGGCGCCCGGCGCGCAGCAGGTGGTCGATCCCGGGCCGCTGCGAGAAGCGCCGCCACCACACCTTGCCGCGGGTGACGGTGCGGTGCCACCACACCGGAAGGGCTCGGCGCCAGCTGTCCCGGCGGTGGCTGGGGTGCCGGCGACCGCGCCCGGCGGAGGCCGCACCGGCCACCGACCCGTCGGGGGCCGGTGCGGGGTCGCGCGCGGGATCCGGTGCGGCGCCGACCGCCGGCGCACCACCCGATCCCGCGGACGTCCCGTCCGCGGGTGCGTCAGCCCGCCGCGCCGTCTCGGTCACGTCCGGGGCAGGAAGCCGATCCGGTCGTACACATCACGAACGGTACCGTCGGCGACCGCTGCGGCGCGATCGGCGCCCCCGGCCAGCACCCGGTCGAGCTCCGCCGGATCGCCGAGGTAGTCGTTGACCCGCTGCTGCAGCGGGGTGACGAACGCGGCGAACGCCTCCGCCAGGTCGCCCTTGAGCCTGCCGTAGCCCTCCCCCTGGTAGGACGTCTCGAGCCGCGGGATCGGCACGTCGGTGAGCACGGACAGCAACGTCAGCAGGTTCGACACGCCCGGCTTGGCCGCCGGGTCGTAGCGGATCTCCCGCTCGTTGTCGGTGACCGCCGACTTGATCTTCTTCACCGACCGGCCGACATCGGCAAGCAGGTCCAGCGACCCGCCGGGTGACGACTTGCTCATCTTCACCGTGGGGTCGGACAGGTCGTAGACCTTGGCGATCTCCTTGATGATGAACGGCTCGGGCACGGTGAACGTCTCGCCGAAGCGGCCGTTGAACCGTTGCGCCAGGTTCCGGGTGAGTTCCAGGTGCTGGCGCTGGTCCTCGCCGACCGGCACGGCATCGGCCCGGTAGAGGAGGATGTCCGCCGCCATCAGCACCGGGTAGGTGAACAGGCCGACGCTGGCGCGGTCCGCACCTCCGCGCGCCGACTTGTCCTTGAACTGCGTCATACGGCTCGCCTCGCCGAACCCGGTCAAGCACTCGAGCACCCAGCTGAGCTGGAGGTGCGCGGGAACGTGCGACTGGACGAACAGGACGGACCGGTCGGGGTCGACGCCGAGCGCCAGCAGCTGCGCGGCCGCCACCCGGGTGCGTCGGCGCAGCAGTTCCGGGTCCTGGTCGACCGTGATCGCGTGCAGGTCGACGACGGTGTAGAACGCCTCGTGCGTCGCCTGCAGGGATACCCACTGGCGCAGCGCGCCCAGGTAGTTGCCGACGTGGAACGAGTCGGCAGTCGGCTGGATGCCGGACAGCACGCGCGGGCGTGCGGACGCGGCGGGTTGCGGGGCAGGGTCGGCTGGCATGGCATCGATCTTTCCATCACCCGGGCGGCGCCCCGCGTCCGCGTGCCCCCCGCCCCGCCCGCGACCCGGGCAGACGCGCGCGACCCGGCCGGCACGGTCGCGCTACACCGTTCCCGGCTCGGCCGGGGCCGCCGGTGGCCGGGGCGCATGGGCACCGGGCGCCGGGAGCACGGTGATCCTGGCCACCCGCCGCCGGTCCATCGCCGCGATGACGAGCTGGGTGGGCGGGCCGCCGTCCGGATCGACGACCATGACCCGATCGCCCTGCGTCGGGACGCGACCGAGACGGGCCATGACGTATCCGCCGGCGGTGTCGTACGGGCCCGATTCGAGGGCGACGCCGGTCTGTTCGGCGAAGTCGTCGAGGTTCAGCCCACCGTCCACCTCGCTACCCGGGCCGGTGACGGCGCCATGGGAGGCCGGCTCGTCGTCGGTATCCGATCGCATCTCGCCGACGATCTCCTCGACCAGGTCCTCGATGGTGACGATCCCGTCGGTGCCGCCGTACTCGTCCAGCACGATCGCCAGCGGCTGGCCCGCGGCACGCATCTCGTGCAGCGCGTCGAGCACGCCCTTGGTGCCCGGGATCACCTCGATGGGCCCGGCGATGTCGCCGACCGTGGCCGCGCGGCCCAGCGGGTGCGACGTCGCCAGGATGTCCTTGATGTGCACCACGCCGAGCACCTCGTCCACGTCGCGGCCGGTCACCGGGAAGCGGGAGTGCGGCATGCCCACGGTGTGCCGGGCGGCGCGGGACAGCGTCATCGACGCCGGCAGGAATTCCACGTCGGGTCGGGCGACCATCACCTCGCGCACCAGGGTGTCCTCGGCGGCGAACACGTCCGAGATGACGCGCCGCTCGACGGTGGTCAGCGATTCGTGCGCCTGGACGAGCCCGTGCAGCTCCTCCTCGCTCATCACCTCGGACTTCGCATGTGGGTCCCCGCCCAGCACCCGCACCACCCCATTGGTGCACTGGCCGAGCAGCCACACCACGGGACGGAACAGCGAGGCCAGCACGGACAGCGGCGCCGACGCGAGCAGCGCGATCGCTTCGCTGCGCTGCAGTCCCAGTCGCTTGGGGGTCAGCTCACCGAGCACTAGCGAGACGAATGCCAGGATCAGCGTGATGCCGATCAGCGAGAGCGGTCCGGCCAGCGACGGCGCCATCCCCCGGTCGGTGAGCCAGCCACTGACCCGCCCGGCGATGGTGGCGGCACCGAACGCGCTGGAAAGCATGGTGGCGACGGTGACGCCGATCTGCACGGCGGCCAGGAACCTGTTCGGGTCCGACACCAGCCGCTCCAGGCGGCGGCCGCGCTTACCGCGCGTCGCCGCCAGCTGCCGGACCTGGCTCTCGCGCAACGAGACCAGCGCGAGTTCGGCCGCGTTGAACGCCCCGCCGACCAGGATCAGCACCAGGACCAGCGCGATCTCGGCGCCCAGCGTCGTCACCGGCGCTCAGCCCCTTCCCGGCTCGGCGGGCGGCGCGACGGCCGCAGCAGTTCCACGGCTGCCGATTCTACGGTCGGGCCGGCCGCGGCGCGTCAGTCGTCGCGATAGTCCACCACCACCGGGGCGTGGTCGGAGACGCGTTCGGCGTAGGACGGTGCCCGGTCGACGACACCGCACTCCGCCCGGGCGGCCAGACCCGGCGTGGCCCAATGATGGTCGATGCGCCAACCGGCGTCGTTGTCGAACGCCTTGCCGCGCCAGGACCACCACGAGTAGGGGCCGGCCACGTCCGGGTGCAGGGTGCGCAGCACGTCGACGAACGCGGCGGTCTCGGCGGCGATCTGCCGGCCGAACCATTCCCGTTCCTCGGGCAGGAAACCCTTGGACTTCAGATTCGCCTTCCACGCCTTGATGTCCGCCTCGGTGTGCGCGATATTGAAGTCGCCGCACACGAGCATCTCCCGCCCGCCGGTCCGCGCCCGCTCGGCAGCGTCGTGCAGGTAGCTGGCGAACTCGGCCATGAAGCGCATCTTCTCCTCGTACTTCTCCCCCTCCACGGCGCCGGTCGGCAGGTACAGCGAGGCCACCGTCACACCGGGCAGGTCCACTTCGACGTAGCGGCCGTGCGAATCGAACTCGTCCGAGCCGAAACCCAGGCGCACGTCATCGGGCTCGCGCCTGGTCAGCACGGCGACGCCGTTGCGGCCGGCGCGCGATCCCTCGTCATAGGCGGCGTGATAGCCGGCGAACGCGTCCTCCGGGACGGCGGCGGCGGGAGCGCGCACCTCCTGCAGGCAGATGACGTCGACGTCCCGTCCGTCGACCCACTGCCGATAGCCGCGGCGCATGGCGGCGCGAATCCCGTTGACGTTGTAGCTGGCGACGCGCACTGCGGGCATCCTTCCGACGGGGACCTGTTCTGCGGCCCCAGTGTCTCAGGCGCCCGTGCCGCCGAGCTGGTCGGTCAACCAGTCCACCCCGTTGAGCGACACCAGAGTCCCGTCCCGGACCACGGTCGGGGTCTGCACCGGGCCGTCGACGGTGTCCCAGGCAGCTTTGAGCAACGTCAGCGAGTGCGCCGCGTCCGCCCGGGCGTCGGCGACGCCGGCACCGTCGGCGATGCGCTGCTGGGCACGCTGCGAGGCGCCAGCGGCACCGGCGAGATCGGCGAGTTGCGCGTTGTCCAGGTCGGTCTTCGCGCCGTCCGGGATGGCCTCCGGCTGGGTGTCCGGCTCCCATAGGGAGCTGTAGAACGCCATGAACGCGCCGGGGCGGTCGCCGTCGATGCGGGCGACGTCGAGCAGCGCGGCGAAGGCGCGGGTCGAGTAGTCGCCGGACACCGACCCCTGATTGAGGTAGTCGAGCACGTGGTAGCGAGCGATGAGCCGCCCATCGTCGATCGCCTTGGCGATCTGCTGGTGGAACTGGCGCTCGAGGTCGGCGCAGTCCGGGTCCAGGGCGTCGACGAAGAAGTCGAGTACCAGCGGGGCGGCATCGGATGCGCCGGACGCGGGCGCGCTGACGGTGAGCACTCCCTGGTCGTCGATCCGCACCGTCGAGTCCTGCGACAGGCCGTACCCATCATCGGGAATCGCGGTCGCCCGCGCGTTCATCCAGAACCCGGCGACGATCACGACGATGATGGCGACGATGGACAGCCCACCCAGGATGAGCGTCAGCTTATTGCCGCTCGACCGGCGTGATTCGGCTACCGACCGGCGGCCCGGGCCGGGCGTGGCGTCGTCGGTGTCCGGCTGCTCGGATGCTCCGTCGGGTGCCCGCTCGGGCGTCGGCCGCCCAGACGTCCCGGATGCGCCGGGCTCATCCGCGCTGTCGCGCGGCGGATCGTCAACCAATGCGCGCCTGGAGATTCTCGTCCAGGGCCGCCAGGAACTCCTCCGTCGTCAGCCACGGGGTGTCCCCGCCGACGAGCAGGGCGAGGTCCTTCGTCATCCGGCCGGACTCGACGGTCGAGATGATCACCTGCTCGAGAGTCTCGGCGAAGCCGGTGACCTCGGGTGTGCCGTCGAGCTTGCCGCGGTGCTTGAGGCCGCCGGTCCAGGCGTAGATCGACGCGATCGGGTTGGTCGAGGTGGGCTTGCCCGCCTGGTGCTGGCGATAGTGCCGAGTGACGGTGCCGTGCGCCGCCTCGGCCTCGACGGTCTTGCCGTCCGGGGTCATCAGCACCGACGTCATCAGGCCGAGCGAGCCGAAGCCCTGGGCCACGGTGTCCGACTGGACGTCTCCGTCATAGTTCTTGCACGCCCACACGTAACCGCCCTCCCACTTCAGCGCGGAGGCGACCATGTCGTCGATGAGCCGGTGCTCGTAGCTGATGCCGGCGGCGGTGAACCGCTCGGCGTACTCGTTCTCGAAGACCTCGGCGAAGATGTCCTTGAACTGTCCGTCGTAGGCCTTGAGGATGGTGTTCTTCGTCGACAGGTAGACCGGGTAGCCGCGCTGCAGGCCGTACTCGAAGCTGGCGCGCGCGAAATCGGCGATGGACTTGTTGAAGTTGTACATGCCCATGACGACGCCGCCGTCCTCGGGCATCGTGACGACCTCCATCTCCACCGGCTGCGACCCGTCCTCGGGCTGCCAGGTCAGGGTGACGGTGCCGCCGGAGGGGATCTTGACGTCGGTGGCGCGGTACTGGTCGCCGAACGCGTGCCGCCCGATGATGATCGGCTTGGTCCAGCCGGGGACCAGCCGCGGGATGTTGGAGATGACGATCGGCTCGCGGAAGATGACGCCGCCGAGGATGTTGC
>CAZIIX010000056.1:0-12189 GCA_964539345.1 uncultured Actinomycetes bacterium
AGGTGGAGCCGCGCATGCTGCTCGTCCAGTATTTGCGCGAGAAGGTCGGTAAGACAGGCACTCTCATCGGTTGCGACACCAGCAACTGCGGTGCCTGCACGGTACTGCTCAATGGCCAGAGCGTGAAGTCCTGCACGCTGCTCGCGGTCCAGGCGGACGGCGCCGAGGTGACGACGATCGAGGGCCTCGCCTCCCTGAGCGGCGAGTTGCACCCGGTCCAGCGGGCGTTCCACGACAAGCACGCCCTGCAGTGCGGCTACTGCACCCCCGGCATGATCATGCGGTCGGTGTGCCTGCTGCAGGAGAATCCGCATCCGTCGGAGCAGGAGATCCGCGAGGGGCTGGAAGGGAACCTGTGCCGCTGCACGGGATATCAGAACATCGTGGCCGCGGTGCAGCAGGCGGCGGAGGAGCTCGCCGGCGCCGGGGCGGGAGGTGCGCAGTGACGACGACAGAAGCCCCGCGGACCGAGATCGGCACGCCGCGCACCCGCAAGGAGGACGCGCACCTGATCACCGGGCGCAGCACCTACGTCGACAACATGACGCTGCCCGGCATGGTGCACCTGGCGATGGTGCGCTCGCCGATGGCACATGCCCGGATCACCGCGGTGGACGTCAGCGCGGCCAGGTCGGCGCCGGGCGTCGTCGGCGCCTGGTCGGGCGCGGACTTCCCCGAGCAGGGCGGCCTGGCCTGCGCCTGGCCCATCACCCCGGACATGAAATCGCCGGTGCACCTGCCGGTGGCCGTCGACAAGGTGCACCACACCGGCGAGATCGTGGCCGTGGTCGCCGCGCGGACCAAGGCCGAAGCGGTGGACGCGACCGAACTCGTCGCCGTCGAGTATGACGAGCTTCCGGTCGTGACCGACCTTGCTGCGGCACGAGACGGCTCGGCGCCGGTCATCCACGACGACCTGGGGACCAACTCGTCCGCCACCTGGGTGTTCGACTCGGCGGAGGCGGGCACCGGCGGCAGCGCCCGGGAGGCGATCGAGGCGGCCCGCGACGACCCGGACCAGATCGTGGTGGAGCGCACGTTCCGCCAGCAGCGACTGATCCCGGCCTACATGGAGCCGCGGTCTACGGTGGTCGATCCGAACGGTGCTGGCGACCAGATCACCATGTGGTCGACTACGCAGATCCCGCACATCCTGCGCACGATGTTGACGCTCTCCCAAGGGATCCCGGAGGGGCAGCTGCGCATCATCGCGCCGGACGTCGGCGGCGGTTTCGGCGGCAAGCTGGAGGTGACGCCGGAGGAGGTCGCCACGCTGATGGTGGCGCGCAAACTCGGCAAGCCCGCGAAGTTCACCGAGACGCGGTCCGAGACGATGATGGCGGCCCACCACGGGCGCGACCAGATCCAGCAGCTGACGATCGCCGCCCGGCGGGACGGCACCGTCACCGCGTTCGACGTCGACCTGACCGCCAACATGGGCGCCTACCTGGCGCTGGTCGGGCCGGGCGTGCCGATCCTCGGCGCCTTCATGTTCAACGGGATCTACCGCTTCCCGGCCTACCGCTTCTCCTGCACGAACGTGTTCACCAACGAGGTGATGACCGACGCCTACCGCGGGGCAGGCCGGCCGGAGGCCACGTTCGCGGTCGAGCGGATGATGGACGAGCTGGCCACCGAGCTGTCGATGGACCCGATCGACGTCCGCCGCAAGAACTGGATCCCGCACGAGGAGTTCCCGTTCACCACGATCGCCGGCCTGGAGTACGACTCCGGCAACTACGAGGCCGCCACCGCCAAGGCGCTGGAGCTGTTCGGCTACGACGAGCTGCGCGCCGAGCAGCAGCGCCGCCGCGAGTCCGGCGACCGGGTGCAGATCGGCATCGGCACCTCGACGTTCACCGAGATGTGCGGGCTCGCCCCGTCCCGGATCCTCGGCTCGTTGTCCTACGGGGCGGGCGGATGGGAGGCCGCATCGATCCGGATGCTGCCGACCGGCGTGGTGGAGGTCGTCACGGGCATCTCCCCGCACGGCCAGGGGCACGTCACCGGGTTCTCGCAGATCGTCGCGGACCGGCTCGGCGTGCCGTTCGAGAACGTCAAGATCCTGCACGGCGACACGAACGTCTCCGCCAAGGGCCTGGACACCTACGGGTCGCGATCCCTGGCGGTCGGCGGCATCGCCGTGGTCAAGGCGGCGGACAAGGTCATCGCCAAGGCGAGCAGGATCGCGGCGCACCTGCTGGAGGCCGACGAGGACGACATCGAGTTCTCCGGCGGCACGTTCACCGTGCGCGGCACGGACAGCTCGACGACGATCGCCGACATCGCGCTGGCGGTGTTCACCGGGCACAACCTGCCGGACGGGGTGGAGTCGACGCTGGACTCGGAGGCGGTGTTCGACCCGGCGAACTTCTCCTTCCCGCACGGCACGCATCTGTGCGCCACCGAGGTGGACACCGAGACGGGCCGGGTGACGATCACCAAGTACGTGGCCGTCGACGACATCGGTACCGTCATCAACCCGCTGCTGGTCGACGGGCAGGTGCACGGAGGGCTGGCGCAGGGGATCGCCCAGGCGCTCTACGAGGAGGCCAACTACTCCGAGGACGGGCAGCTCACCTCGGGCACGTTCGTCGACTACCTGGTGCCCAGCGCGGCCGACCTGCCCGGCTACGTCACCGACCGCACCGTCACGCCGTCGACCACCAACCCGCTGGGCGTCAAGGGTGTCGGCGAGGCCGGCACGATCGCGTCCACGCCGGCCGTCGTCAACTCGGTGCTCGACGCGGTCCGGCAGTTCGGCGTCGCCGACATCCCCATGCCGCTCACTCCCTCCCGGGTGTGGCAGGCGATCCACGATTCCTCATCACACTCCGAGACCACGGGAGGTGCGGCATGATCCCCGCGTCCTTCGACTACACCGCGCCGTCCACGCTGGCCGAGGCGGTGCGCGCGCTGGCCGACGTTGGCGACGACGCCAAGGTGCTCGCCGGCGGCCACTCGCTGCTGCCGGTACTGAAGCTGCGCATGGCGGCGCCGGCGCTGATCGTCGATCTCGGCAATATCGCCGAGCTGCGCGGCGTGCGACAGGACGGCGACCAGATCGTGGTGGGGGCGATGACGACGCACCACGACGTCATCGGCGACCCGCTGGTGCGGGATCATCTGTCGCTGCTGGCCAAGACCACGGCCACGGTGGCCGATCCACAAGTGCGCTATCGCGGCACCATCGGAGGCGCGATCTCGCACGCGGATCCGGCCGGGGACCTCGGGGCCGTGGCGGTGGCGCTGGACGCGCAGATGCGGATCGCCGGGCTGAACGGTGAGCGCACGGTGGCGGCCGCGGACTTCTTCACGGACTACTTCACCACCGCGCTGGACGACGGCGAGATCCTCACTGCCATCGCATTCCCCTCCTACCAGGGGTGGGGTGCGCATTACGAGAAGTTCAACACGGTCGCCCAGGCGTGGTCGACCGTGGCCGTGGCCGCGGCGGTGCTGGCGGCCGGCGACACGGTGACCGCCGCGCGGGTGGCGCTGACCAACATGGGCCCCGTGCCGATCCGGGCGCGGGCCGTGGAGGAGGCGCTGGTCGGTGGGCCGATCAGCGACGAGACGGTGCAGCGCGCCGCGCAGGCCGCGGTGGAGGGGACGTCGCCGGTCGATGACGGATCGGCCACGGCGGACTATCGCTCGCACCTCGCGCAGGTGCTCACGGGCAGGGCGCTGCTGGCGGCCGCGGGCTGAGGCGCCCGGGCGCGGGCGCGGAGGCGGAGGCGCGGGCGCGGGTGCGCGCTGGAATCCGAGCTCCCAACGCGACCAAGATCATCTCGACCTGCGAAAACGCAGCGGGACGCTCACTGAGCGCTCGGATTTCAGCGCCGTGCCTGCGCACTGCGAGCGGTCGCGCGCCGGGCGCGGCCGCCCGCGCGCTAGGTCCTGCGCCCCGCTCTGACTCCAGTGCGATCTCCAGGAACAGCGGCCGCCCGCGCGATCGGTCCTGCGGCGTGCGAGTCGGCGAGTCAGTTGCTCAGGGCGTAGGCCAGGTGGCCGAAGGCGCGGGTGCGGGCCACGGACGGCTCGCTCGGGTCGGAGAGCACCTCGACGAGCACGGGGCGAATGCCGCGGACACGCGCCGCATCGACCAGGACGCGGGCGGCGTCCTCGTGTGCCTCGATGCCGTCCAGATCGACCTGGAAACCCAGCTTGGTCAGGATGTCCGCGTCCAGCCCCTGGGCGGGGTCGAACCGGGTCGGATCGAATTCCACCAGCCGGCGGGAGGTGCCGCGCGCCGGGGCGGTCGTGCGCGCACCGGTGGTGGTACGGGATTTGCGGGTGACGTTCATGATCGTCATGGCGGGCTCCTTCCCTGCTCGACTGCTCTCACCATTGACGGTAGGCACCCAGGTGTAGAAGTTCCAACGATTAGTCGTACTGGTGATGATAAGATCTGCTTATGAATGACGCGGTCCCGCGGGACGCGCCGACCGGCCCTCCGGCGGGCCCGCCGGACCCGCGCCAGCCCGGCGCTCCGCCGGACCCGCCCGAACCCGGCGCCTCGCCGCCCGATCGCGTGCGGGTGCGCGACCTGGACACACGCCTGCTGCTGGCCTTCCGCGCCGTCGTCCAGGAGGGCACGTTCGGCCGCGCTGCGTCCCGGCTCGGCTACACGCAGTCCGCGGTCAGCCAACAGATCGCGACACTGGAGAAGGTGCTCGGGGCACCGGTCTTCGACCGCCGCGGCGGGCCGCGTCCGGTGACCGTCACCGCGCTCGGTGCGGTGGTGCTCGACCGGACCCAGGAACTGCTCGGCGTGCTCGAATCGATCGTCACCGACGTCGAGCGGTACAACACCGGCGACCTCGGTCGCATCGACGTGGGCACCATCCAATCCATCTCCACCGCGCTGCTGCCCAGCATCCTGCGACGGCTGCTCGCCGAACGGCCCGGTCTGGAGACCCGTTTGCAGGAGCACTACGAGGAGGAGGACCTGATCGCGCTGGTGCGCGCCGGCGAGCTGGACCTGACGTTCCTGGTGACCGGCGGCGTGGCCGGGCTCGAGATGGTCGACCTGCTGGTGGACCCGTTCGTGGTGCTGGCGCGCGCCACCGATGTGGGTCCCGAGCCGGTCAGTGTCGACCAGCTCGGCTCGGGGCCGGTCGTCGGTCAGGTGGCGTCGACGTTCCAGGACGCGATCGAGCGCTCGCTGCGGGAGGTCGGCTGCGACCCGGACTATGTCTTCCGCAGCGCCGACAACGGCGTGGTGATCTCGATGGTGCGGGCCGGGCTGGGCCTGGCGCTGCTGCCGCGACTGGCCGTGTTGGACGAACTCGACGACCCGCGGCTGGCCGTGCGCACCCTGGACCCGCCCATCCCGGCACGGGTGATCCGCCTCGCCTGGCCGAAGGGCCGCACGCTCTCCGCGGCCGCCGCGCGGTTCCGCGAAATCGCCATCGACGTGGCCACCGAACTCGGACATCGCTATCCGGTCCTGGCGCCGGGCAGCACAGCGGGTGGACAATCCGCATGATGGGTCGGCGCGGCGGGCGGACAACCCTCATGCCGGGCGGACAACGCTCATGCCGGGCGGACGGTCGGCCGATATCGATGGGCACCGGACCCTGTCTGCGCGCCGATGTCCGGCGTTCGCGTGCGGGGTGGCACGTCCTGGTGCCAGGATGACCGAGAATGATGTTCGTCATGCAGAGAAGGATGGCGCCTGATCTCTGCAGCGCGCACCTGATGTGGTGGTGCGACCGGGCCGGGGCCGATCGGAGGCACCAGGCGACGGCCGAGCGGGGGCCCGAGGCCGGGGCCGAGCGGAGGCGCCAGGCGACGGCCGAGCGGAGGCCCGAGGACAAGGCCGAGCGGGGCCCGAGGCCGGGCCGAGCGGAGGCGCCAGGCGACGGCCGAGCGCAGGGGCAGGACACGGGTACGGACGCAGCGGCCGGGGGGCCGGGCGCACACGGAGCAGCGGAGCGAAACGGAGCGGGCGATGGGCACTGACGGGGTGGGTCGTGCCCGGCCGCCGGTCACCCGCTGGACCGCCCGGCTCGTCGACCCCGACCAGGAGCGGCGCTTCATGGCGCACAACCTGCTGCTGCAGCGCGGCACCGCCGCGGCCGCGGTCATCACGATCCTCGGCGCGAACGTGCTGGCCTTCGGCTACTCGGTGGCCACCGGCGCGATGTCGTTCGGCGGCTGGCGGCTCGCCCTGCAGCTGAGCGCGATCGTGCTCGGCGTGGCGATGATCGTCGTGCTGCGCCTGACCACCGCGCCGCAGCGGCTGTACGGCGTGGTCGCCGCGGCCGTCGTCATTCTCACCGTGCTGGTCGCGATCACGTTGGCGACCGGATCCGACATGGCGTTCCGCGCCCCGCTGATCGTCGCCGGCGGCGTGGTGGTCGTCTACCTGGCGACCCCGCTCAACCTCATGGGGGTGACCGCGCTCGCCGTGGTCTACTCGTGCGTCACGATGCCAGTCTGGCTCGTCGCCGTCGGCGAGATGTCCGGCCAGCGCGTCGCCTACACCGTGCTGGCCACCCTGGTCGCGCACGCACTGGGCTTCGCCGAGACCCGCCGCGCCATGATCGAGCGGCGCAAGCTCTTCGCCCACCGCGAGGAGTTCGAGACGCTGTCCAACGTCGACCAGCTCACGGGCCTGTCCAATCGCCGGGCGTTCACCCATGACCTGACTCGCTCGTGGGGGCTGTGGCATCGCACCGGCACTCCGCTGTCGGTGGTCATGTTGGACCTGGACCACTTCAAGCTGATCAACGACAACCGCGGTCACGCGTCCGGGGACGAGGTGCTGGCGCGGGTGGCGCAGCTCATCGACGCGTGCATGCCGGAGGTGCCGGGGCAGACCGCGGCGCGGTTCGGCGGCGAGGAGTTCGTGTGCGTGTTGCCGAACGTGCCCGCGGAGCAGGCGGCGGAGGTGGCGGAGACGATCGCCGCGGCGGTGCGCGAGCAGCGGATCTCGCTCGGGGCCGAGCAGGGCGGGCCCATCCTGACGCTCAGCGCCGGTGTGGCCTGCGCGCTGCCGACGATGGAGGCGCCCGCCGATCTGGTCGGGGCGGCGGACGCGGCGCTCTATCGGGCCAAACGCGCGGGCCGGGGACGGGTGGTGGTGTCCGTCGCCGAGCGGGACGACACGCGCGACGAGCAGCCGGCCGAGGACCATCCGCTCGCCGCAGAAGCGTAACAAACGGACTGGCCAGTCCGCATATGCGGCGGCTATAGTCCGAGTATGACGCAGTTCCGGATCAGCCAGGTCGCCGTGCTCCTCGGTGTCAGTGACGACACGGTGCGCCGCTGGATCGAGGGCGGCGCGCTGCGGGCCTCCGCCGACGAGGGCGGACGGATGGTCGTCGACGGCGCCGAGCTGGCCGCGTTCGCCCGCGCGCACGCCGATGCGCCGCCGGATCCGTCCACCATCGGACGCAGCGCCCGCAACCGGCTGGTCGGCCTGGTCACCGCGATCACCCAGGACACGGTCATGGCGCAGGTGGAGATGCAGTGCGGGCCCCACCGGATCGTCTCGCTGATGAGCTCCGAGGCGGTGCGCGAGCTCGGCCTGGAGGTCGGGTCGCTGGCGGTCGCGGTCGTCAAGGCGACCACCGTCATCGTGGAAACGCCGGCGGACAGGTGAGGGCGCCGACACGGGCCCACCGGCGGCCCGGCATCCTCGCGGCAGTCACGTCCGTCGCGGCACTCGTGGTGGCGCTCGCCGGGTGCGGCAGTGCCGGTGCCGATGACGGCGGCGCGAGTGGCGGTCCCTCGGTCAGCAGCTCCGCGCCCGGTGGCCGCAGTACCGATGGCGGCGCCACCGGCGCCACCGACAGCGAACTCTCCGG
Source organism: uncultured Actinomycetes bacterium (assembly GCA_964539345.1). Taxonomy (GTDB): domain Bacteria; phylum Actinomycetota; class Actinomycetes; order Mycobacteriales; family Nakamurellaceae; genus Nakamurella. The sequence continues at coordinate 7,818 of CAZIIX010000056.1, forward strand.
CACCCTCACGGTGTTCGCCGCCGCCTCGCTGAAGACGACGTTCGACGAGTTGCGCAGCGTCTTTCGCACACGGCACCCGCAGGTGGACTTCCCGGAGATCACCTATGACGGATCGTCGACGCTGGCCAAGCAGCTGCAGGACGGCGCCCCCGCGGACGTCTTCGCCTCCGCCAACGAGGAGAACATGGACAAGGTCTCCGACCTGGTCACCGACCGCACCGATTTCGCCACCAACTCGCTGCAGATCGCGGTCGCGCCGGGGAACCCGAAGGACATCCACTCGCTGGCCGACATCGCCGCATCCGGCGTGGTGACCGTCATCTGCGCGCCCGAGGTGCCGTGCGGGGCGGCCGCGCACGAGGCGCTCGACGCGGCCGGCGTGCGGCTCACCCCGGCCAGCGAGGAACTGAACGTCAAGGCGGTGCTCACCAAGGTCGCGGCCGGCGAGGCCGACGCCGGGCTGGTCTACGCCACCGACGTGAACTCCTCCGGCGGGACGGTCGACGGGATCGACTTCCCGCAGGCGGCCGACGCGATCAACACCTATCCGATTGCCGCGACCAAGGACTCGAGCAACGGCGCCGCAGCGCGGGCATTCATCGACCTGGTGACCGGCAAGGAGGGCCGGAAGGTGCTCGCCGCGGTCGGTTTCGGGCCGCCGTGACCGCCCGCGTCCCCCGCTGGCTCTACCTGCCGGGCATCGTGGGATTCGCGTTCCTGGTGCTACCGGTCGTCGCGCTGATCGTGCGCGCGGACTGGCCCGCCGTCCCGGCCGCGATCACCTCGCACGCCGCGCTCAGCGCGCTGTGGCTGTCCCTCCAGTGCGGCCTCGCCGCCACCGCGCTGTGCCTGGTGATCGGCGTACCGCTGGCGCTGATCCTGGCCCGGCACGACTCGCCGCTGATCCGCCTGATGCGCGCGCTGGTGACGCTCCCGCTGGTGATGCCGCCGCTGGTCGGCGGGATCGCCCTGCTGTACCTGTTGGGGCGCCACGGCCTGGCCGGACAGTACCTGCAGCTCTGGTTCGGCGTGAGCATCCCGTTCAGCACCCTCGCCGTGGTGCTCGCCGAGGCCTTCGTCGCCATGCCGTTCCTGGTCATCTCCGTCGAGGGGGCACTGCGCACCCGCGGCGGCCGGTACGAGTCGGTCGCGGCCACCCTCGGCGCCCGCCGGTGGACGGTGTTCCGCCGGGTGACGCTGCCGCTGGTGCTGCCGGGCCTGGCGTCCGGGACGGTGCTGTGCCTGTCCCGCGCGCTGGGCGAGTTCGGGGCGACCGCGCTGTTCGCCGGCAACGCCGCCGACATCACCCGGACCATGCCGCTGGCCATCTACACGTACTTCAACGGGTCGGCGGCCGACCAGGACACGGCGATCGTGCTGTCGCTGCTGCTGGTCGTCGTCGCCATCGTGTTCCTGCTGCTGATCCGCGGCTGGCGTCCCGACCGGGAGGGTCCATGACGGAGGTCCCGGGCCGTCCCACGACCCCGGCGGGCCCGACCCCGACGGGCGCCGCCCCGGGCGACGCGGCGCCCTCGGAGGGAGCGGCACCGGCGCCCGCCGCCGGCCCGCCCGCCGCCCCCACGGGCCCCGCCCCGGGCGACGCGGCGTCCCCGGTGGGTGCGCACCAGCCGACCGATCCCGGCAGGGTGGTCGCCGACGTCCGCGTCGAACGCGGAACGTTCACCCTGCAGGTGGCCATCGACGTCCGCCCGGGCCAGATCGTGGCCGTGCTCGGCCCGAACGGTGCCGGCAAGTCCACGCTGCTCGCCGCCCTGGCCGGACTGCTGGTACCCACCGACGGCACCATCACGCTCGGCGGCCGAACGCTGACCGGGCCCGGAGTGCTGGTGCCGCCCGAGCGCCGCCGCGTCGGACTGATGGGCCAGGATCCGCTGCTCTTCCCGCACCTGAGTGCGCTCGACAACATCGCGTTCGGCCCGCGCTCCCAGGGATCGGGCCGTGCTGCGGCGTCCGCCGCCGCACGGGACTGGCTGCGGCGACTGGACCTGGCGGCGTTCGCCACCCAGCGCCCGGCCGCCCTGTCCGGCGGGCAGCGACAGCGGGTCGCGCTGGCACGGGCGCTCGCGGCCGGGCCGGAACTGCTGCTGCTGGACGAGCCGCTCGGCGCGCTGGACGCGCAGACCGCCCCGGAGATCCGGCACGTCCTGCGCACCCACCTGCGCGCGACGACCACGACCACCGTGCTGGTCACGCACGACGTGCTGGACGCCGCCACCCTCGCCGACCGGGTGGTCGTGCTCGACCACGGCTTCGTCATCGATTCCGGCGAGACCGCCACGGTTCTCGCGGCGCCCCGGTCCGAGTTCTCCGCGGCGATCGCCGGACTGAACCTCCTCGCCGCCGCGGCCGACGAGTCCGTGGCCGCCGACCGCCCGGCGACGGCCGGCCGGTCCGGGATCGGGGTGAGCGGTATCGCCGCCGAGCCGCTCGCCGCGGGCGACCCGGTGGCCGTCGTGTTCCCACCGTCCGCCGTGGCGGTCTACCTCGAGCACACGGCGGCCGGCAGCCCCCGGAACACCTGGGCGGCAACGGTGGTCGCGCTGGAGCCCGGACCCGCGTCCATCCGGATCCGGGCCCGGCTCGACGGTGCCGCCGCCGATCCGCCGACCGTCGTCGCGGCCGACGTCACGCCCGCCTCCGTCGCCCAGCTCGGCCTGCGCCCCGGGACGCGGGTCTTCCTGTCCGTCAAGGCCACCGAGGTCCGGCTGCACCGCGGCCGCTGAGCCACCCGACCCGCCGCCCGGCGCCATCGAGGTGCGCCATCGCCGCGACGGGTCCAAGATGAGACCGTCGTCACATCAGCGCCGGCACGTCACGGACCCGCCGGTTCGCCGCCGCGGACCGGCCCGACACCGAGGAGGACGCACCCATGTCGTCACCGGAGATCGCACCGCCCGCCGTGCCCAGCTACACCAGCGCCACCGCCGACAAGCCGCTGCTCGGCGACACCATCGGCGCCAACCTGGCCCGCGCGGTCGATGCGTTCGGCGACCGGACGGTGCTGGTCGACCTCGCCGGCGGCACGCGCTACAGCTACGCCGCGTTCGACTCGGAGACCGATGCGCTCGCGCTGGCGCTGCTGGCCGACGGCGTCGCCATCGGCGACCGGGTCGGCATCTGGGCCCCGAACTGCGCCGAGTGGATGATCACCCAGTACGCCACCGCAAAGATCGGCGCGATCCTGGTCACGATCAACCCGGCCTACCGCACCAGCGAACTCGAATACGTACTCCAACAGGCGGGGATCGGCGTGCTCGTCACCGCTCGCACCTTCAAGACCAGCGACTACGCGGCCATGGTCGCCGAGGTCGCACCGCGGTGCGACGCCCTGCGCCGCGTCGTGCACCTCGGCGACGAGTTCGACGCCCTGGTCGACTCCGGCCGCGACCACGACCCCTCGCAGCTCACCGACATGCCGCTGCACGCCGACCAGCCCATCAACATCCAGTACACCTCAGGCACCACTGGCTTCCCGAAGGGCGCCACACTGTCCCACCACAACATCCTCAACAACGGCTACTTCGTCGGCGAGGCCTGCGGGTACACCGAGCGCGACATCATCGCCACCCCGGTGCCGCTGTACCACTGCTTCGGCATGGTGATGGCCAACCTCGCCGCCACCTCGCACGGCGCCTGCGTGGTCTACCCGTCACCCGGGTTCGACCCGGCCACCACGCTGCGCGCCGTGCAGGACGAACGGTGCACCTCGCTGTACGGCGTGCCCACGATGTTCATCGCCGAACTGGGCCTGGAGAACTTCGCGGACTTCGACCTCTCCAGCCTGCGCACCGGGATCATGGCCGGCTCGCCGTGCCCGGTGGAGGTGATGAAGCAAGTGATCGACCGGATGGGAATGACGGAGGTCACGATCGCCTACGGGATGACGGAGACCTCGCCCGTCTCCACGCAGACCGGTGCCGACGACGACCTGGAGCACCGGACCTCCACGGTCGGCCGCACCCTGCCGCACCTGGAGTCGAAGATCATCGACCCGGAGTCCGGCCTGACGCTGCCGCGCAACGTGCCCGGCGAGCTGTGCACCCGCGGCTACTCCGTCATGCTCGGGTACTGGGGCGAGCCGGACAAGACCGCCGAGGTGATCGACGAGGCCCGCTGGATGCACACCGGGGACATCGGCGTGATGGACGACGACGGCTACATCAACATCACCGGCCGCATCAAGGACATGGTCATCCGCGGCGGCGAGAACATCTACCCGCGGGAGATCGAGGAGTTCCTCTACACCCACCCGGCGGTGCTGGACGCGCAGGTCATCGGGGTGCCCGACGAGCGGTACGGCGAGGAGCTGATGGCCTGGCTGCGGATCAAGCCCGGCGCCACCGCCCCGACC
>CAZIIX010000057.1:0-5955 GCA_964539345.1 uncultured Actinomycetes bacterium
ATCACCCGGGCGTCCGGATAGCCGGAGTCGTCGTCGGCCCACACGTAGAAGTCGCCGAACTCGCCGTCCGGGTCGGTGCGCGACGCCTGGAACCACGGGTGCTGGTCCGAGGTGTGGTTCATGACGAGGTCGGTGATGATGCGGATGCCGCGGGCGTGCGCGGCATCGAGCAGGGTGACGAAGTCCTCGACGGTGCCGAACTCGGGCAGCACGGTGCGGAAGTCCGAGATGTCGTAGCCGCCGTCCCGCAACGGCGACGAGTAGAACGGCGGCAGCCACAGGCAGTCCACGCCCAGCCAGGACAGGTAGTCGAGCTTCTCCGCCAGCCCGGACAGGTCGCCGGTGCCGTCCGCATTGGAGTCGGAGAACGAGCGCACCAGCACCTCGTAGAACACCGCCCGCTGGTACCAGCCCGGGTCGAGCGGCATCGGCCTGGCGCGCATCGGCTGGCCGATCGGGGTCACCGTGTCGAATGCGACCATGCTGTCCTTCCTCGTCCTGGATGCCGCCGGGGACCTCGTCGGGGCGCCGGCGGGCACGACGACGCGATCCCCAGGCTAGTGCGGCCGCTGGATGTGCAGGATATGCGCCGATCGCACCGCCGGCTCGAGCATGAACGTCGCCTGCTGCCCGAAATGGAACGCCTCCCCGGACAGCAGGTCGACGGCGTCGAACGTCGCGTCCCAGGCCAGTCCGAGCTCGGGCATGGTGAACTCGGCGTTCCCCCAGTGCACTCCGTGGGAATCGAGCGCGACCACCACCAGGATCGTGTCGTCGGTCCGCGCATCGCGGCGCGAGTAGCACAGCAGCGCGGCATTGTCGATGTGGTGGAAGTGCAGCCCGGGCATGCGCTGCAGCGCCGGATGGTCGCGGCGGATCCGGTTCAGCTCGGTGATCAGTGGCTGCAGCGACCGGCCGGTCTCCAGCGCCAGGGCGAAATCGCGCGGGCGCAGCTGGTACTTCTCCGAATCGAGGTACTCCTCGCTGTCCGGGCGCACCGGCTCGTCCTCGAACAGCTCGAACCCGGAGTACACGCCCCAGCTGGGCGACAGCGTCGACGCGAGCACGGCGCGGATCGCGAACATGGCCGGGCCGCCGAACGCCAGCGAGGCGTGCAGGATGTCCGGGGTGTTGACGAAGAAGTTCGGCCGCATGTAGTGCGAGGCCGCGACGAGTTCGGTGGCGTACTCGGCCAGTTCGGCCTTGCCGGTGCGCCAGGTGAAATAGGTGTAGGACTGGGTGAAGCCGACCTTCGCCAGGGTGTGCATCATCGCCGGCCGGGTGAACGCCTCGGCGAGGAAGATGACCTCGGGGTGGCTGGCGTGCACCTCGGCGATCAGCCATTGCCAGAAGTTGACCGGCTTGGTGTGCGGATTGTCCACCCGGAAGATGGTGATGCCGTGCTCGATCCACAGCAGCACGATGCGAAGCACCTCGGCGTAGAGCCCGTCCGGGTCGTTGTCGAAGTTCAGCGGATAGATGTCCTGGTACTTCTTCGGCGGGTTCTCCGCGTACGCGATGGACCCGTCCGGGCGAGTGGTGAACCACTCCGGGTGCTCGGTCACCCACGGGTGGTCCGGGGCGCACTGCAGGGCCAGGTCCAGCGCCACCGACAGGCCCAGGTCGGCCGCGCGGCGCACGAACGCGTCGAAGTCGTCCATGGTGCCGAGCTCGGGGTGGATCGCGTCGTGCCCGCCCGCGCGCGAGCCGATCGCCCACGGGGAGCCGACGTCGTCCGGCTGCGGTGTGACGGAGTTGTTGCGCCCCTTGCGGCCCACCTCGCCGATGGGGTGGATCGGCGGGAGGTAGACGATGTCGAAACCCATCTCGGCGATGCGCGGCAGCTCGCGCGCCGCATCGGCGAACGTGCCGTGGCGCACCGGGGACCCGTCCTCGGTGATCTCCGCGCCGGCCGACCGCGGGAAGAACTCGTACCAGGAGCCGAACTCGGCCAGCGGCCGGTCCACCCACACCCGGTAGGCGTCCGAGCGGGTGACCAGCTCCCGGATCGGGTCCGCCGCCAGCTGCGCCCACAGGTTGTCGGAGAGCGCCGGACCGAGGCGCTGGGCCAGCGGGAGCGTCTCGTCGCGCAGCGCGGCGACCGCCTCGGTGAGCGCGGGTCCGAAGCGCTGGCCCGGCCGGCGGGCCACCCGGCCGAGCAGCAGCGCCCCGGTCGCCAGGTCGTTGGCCATCTCCTCGGCGGACTGCCGCGCGGTGAACTTCGCCTCCACCGCGTGCCGCCAGGTGGCCAGCGGATCGCCCCACGCCTCGATCTGCAGCGTCCACATGCCGACCCGGTCCGGGCTGACGCGGGCGTGGAACCGGTCGGTGCCCGGGGTGCCGGGCGTCATGCGCAGCAGCGGGCCCGGGGCGCGACGGCGGGATGCGCCCGCGGGGAAGAAGACGACATTGGCACCGACGGCGTCATGGCCCTCGCGGAACACGGTTGCCGCGACGTCGATGACTGCGCCAACATGGGAGCTGGCGGGGAACCTGCCGCCGTCGACCGTGGGGCTGACCTCGATGATGGGGATGCGTCCTATCACGTGGCCAACCTACCGGGGCGGGGTGCGAATCGCAGCGCCCGCGCCCGCTGCGCCAGGTGCGCAACGAGCTGGTCAAGAACTGGTAGCGTGCCTTCCAGTTCACACGGAACCTGCCGAGGGGAAGGCAGCAGGAATTGGCGGTCGTGCGGCCACCCCCGCCGGGGCGACGTGCGGCCGAGGAGATGCGGTCAACCGCAACCAGTGACGCGTCAACAAGGCGCCCGAGAATGAAGTTGGCTTGTCGGTGAAGGCATATCGTTCGTTAACAGTCCGCCCGCAACCTCCCGCGGTGCTCGGCCCGCTGGAACGCCTGGTGCGCAACATGCGGTGGACCTGGCATCCGGAGACCCAGGACCTGCTGCGCCGCATCGACCCGCAGCTGTGGCGGGAGGTCGGCGGGGACCCGCTGGAGATGCTCGCGGCGGTGTCCGTGGCACGGCTGGAGGAACTGGCCGCCGACGACGAGTTCATCGCCCGGATGCACGAGCTCGACGACGACCTGACCGGCTATCTGGACTCGCCCACCTGGTACTCCGGGCAGCGTGCCGCCGCTCGCGAGGCCGGTGACGGCCGGGAGTTCCCGGACGCGGTGGCGTACTTCTCCATGGAGTTCGGGATCTCCGAGGTGCTGCCGAACTTCTCCGGCGGACTGGGGGTGCTGGCCGGCGACCACCTCAAGTCGGCGTCCGACCTCGGCGTCCCGCTGATCGCCGTGGGACTGTTCTACCGCTTCGGGTACTTCTCCCAGACGCTGACCGCCGACGGGTGGCAGAAGGAGGTCTACTCGGCGCACGATCCGCACTCGCTGTGTATGGAGCCGGCCACGGACGCCGACGGCCGGGCCATCCAGATCGCGGTGCAGATGCCCGGTGACCGGGAGCTGCAGGCCCGGGTGTGGCTGGTGCGCGTCGGGCGCGTCTCGCTGCTGCTGCTGGACGCGGACATCGAGGCCAATGACGACGCGCTGCGGCAGACCACCGACCGGCTCTACGGCGGCGACCAGGACCACCGCATCCGGCAGGAGATCCTGTTGGGCGTCGGCGGTGCCCGCGCGGTGCGGGCCTACTGCGAGGCGAACGGCCGCCCGCAGCCCGAGGTGTTCCACATGAACGAGGGGCACGCCGGGTTCTCCGGGCTCGAGCGGATGCGCTCGCTGGTGGCCGAGCGCGGCCTGACCGCCGACGAGGCGCTGGCGATCGTGCGGGCCGGCACCGTGTTCACCACGCACACCCCGGTGCCGGCCGGCATCGACCGGTTCCCGATGGACCTGGTGCGGCACTACCTCAACGCCGCCGAGGACGGCGGCTCCCGGCTGCTGCCCGGGCTGGTCGTCGACGACGTGCTGGCGATGGGCGAGGAGGACGAACCGGGCCGGTTCAACATGGCGCACCTGGGGCTGCGGCTGGCACAGCGCGCCAACGGGGTCGCCCGGCTGCACGGCCAGGTCTCCCGCAGCATGTTCGCGGCGCTCTACCCGGGATTCGACGCCGACGAGGTTCCCATCGGCTCGGTCACCAACGGCGTGCACCTGGCCACTTGGCAGGACGCCGGCATGCGCGCGATCTCGCAGCGGCTGGCCGGCGACGGCGACCTCGATGCCGCGGAGAGCTGGCCGCACCTGGACCGGGTCGACGCGAAATGGCTGTGGGGCGAGCGTTGTCGGCTGCGCGCGCGGCTGGTCGACTTCGCGCGCGAGGCGGTCCGCGAGTCATGGCTGCAGCGCGGCCTGACCATCGCAGAGCTCGGCTGGACCGATTCGATCCTGGACCCGCACGTGCTGACGATCGGATTCGCGCGCCGGGTGTCGACCTACAAGCGGCTGACCCTGATGCTCCGCGACCGCGATCGGCTCAAGTCCATCCTGCTCGACCCGCAGCATCCGGTACAGATCGTCATCGCCGGCAAGGCGCACCCGGCCGACGACGGCGGCAAGCGGCTGATGCAGGAGATGGTGAACTTCGCCGACGACCCCGAGGTGCGGCACCGCGTCGTGTTCCTGCCGAACTATTCGATGTCCATGGCCTCGATCCTGTGCTCGGGCGCCGACGTGTGGCTCAACAATCCCATTCGGCCGCAGGAGGCGTCCGGCACCTCCGGCATGAAGGCGGCGCTGAACGGGGCGCTGAACCTGTCCATCTCGGACGGGTGGTGGGACGAACTGTATGACGGCCATGACGGGTGGACGATCCCGAGCGTGGACGTGGCCGACGACGCCCGGCGTGACGACCTGGAGTCGGCCGCCCTCTACGAGCTGCTCGAGTCCCGGGTGGCGCCGCTGTTCTACCAGCGCGACAACGGCGACCTGCCGGCCGGCTGGGTGGACATGGTGCTGCACACGCTGAGCTACCTCGGGCCGCGGGTGCAGGCGACCCGGATGGTGCGCGACTACGTGGGCGAGTACTACCAGCCCGCCTCGACCGATGCCCGCATCCTGGCCGCCGAGGACAGCACCGCGGCGGACTTCGCCGCGTGGAAGCAGCGGGTGCGCCACGCCTGGCCGCACATGAAGATCGCCGGCGTGGACGTCTCCGGCATCGACACCGAGCCGTCGTTCGGCCACACCATGACCGTGCGGGCCTATGTGGACCTGGCGGGGTTGACCGAACAGGACGTGACGGTGCAGACCGTCATCGGGCGGCTCGGCGCGGACCACACGCTCGACGAGCCGCGGATCACCGACATGGAGTTCGTGGGCAACGGCGACGGGCACCGGTTCCAGGCGCACATCCCGCTGCAGCGCGCCGGATCGCTGGGGTACACGGTGCGCGTGCTGCCGCGGCATCCGCTGCTCGCGAGCCCGGCGGAGATGGGGCTGGTCACCACCCCGTAGCGGGCGGGCCCGAACGGCTCGCCCGGCCCCGGGGGCCCGTCATACCCGGTCGTCGACCAGACCCGGACGTGGCCGGCAGCGGCCGGTCGTCACTGCTCGTCGCTGATGCGGTGGGCGCGCAACAGCCACAGCGTGCGTCCGGGCATCGTCATCTCGACACCGGCGGACAGCGGTGACGGGTCGGCCGGTCGGCCGGTCGGCGTGGCCGTGTCGATCATCGGCGTGTACGCCTCTCCGTACGGCGCGCCGGGCAGCGTGATGGCCACGTCGCGCGGATCGGCGTGGAAGACCACCAGGTAGGAGTCGTCCGTCAGCGGCTCGCCGTGCGGGCCGTGCCCGCGCACGTCGCGTCCGTCGAACCACATCGCCAGGGTGCGGCGGTGCGGATCGAACCAGTCCGCGTCGGTCATCGGCTCGCCGGCGGGGGAGAACCACATCAGGTCCGCCACACCGTCGCCGCCGACGACCGGTCGCCCGGAGAAGAACTCGCCCTGGTGCAGCGCCGGCGCGTCGGCGCGGATCCGCAGCAGCCGCTGGAAGAACGCCAGCATCTGCGCGGCCGGGCCCGGCGTGGCGTCG
>CAZIIX010000057.1:6055-12047 GCA_964539345.1 uncultured Actinomycetes bacterium
GTACGCATTGTTGTTGCCGCCCTGGGTGCGCCACATCTCGTCGCCGGCGCACAGCATCGGTGTGCCGGTCGCCAGCAGCAGCGTCGCCGCGATATTGCGCGCCTGCCGCCGCCGCACCGCCGCGATGGCCGGGTCCAGCGGGTGTTGTTCGTCCCCGTCGCCCTCGAGACCGTAGTTCGCGCTGCGGTTGTCGTCGGTGCCGTCCCGGCCGCCCTGCCCGTTGGCGTCGTTGTGCTTGCGCTCGTAGGAGACCAGGTCGCGCAGGGTGAAACCGTCGTGCGCGGTGACGAAGTTGATCGACGCCCACGGGCCCCGTCCGCCGCCGGGTCCGCCACCGAACAGGTCCTCCGAGCCGGACAGTCGGGACGCGAGCTCGCGCACCCCCGGAGTGCCGCGCCAGAAGTCGCGCACGGTGTCGCGGAACCGGTCGTTCCACTCCGCCCAGGTGGTGCCGAACCTGCCCAGCGAGTAGCCCTCGCCCGTGGCGTCCCACGGCTCGGCGAGGAGCTTGCGCTCCCGGAGCACCGGGTCGGCCTCGATCGCGGTCAGCAACGGTGCCGCCGCGTCGAACCCGCCGCCGCCGGGCCGGCCCAGCACCGGGGCGAGGTCGAACCGGAAACCGTCCACGCCCAGGTCCTCCGCCCAGTAGCGCAGCGAATCGGTGACCATCCGCACCGACGGGAGCGGGCCGGGGTCGATCGTGTTGCCGCAGCCGGTCAGGTCCACCCCGTCGAGGTAGTAGGTGCCCGGCGCCAGGCCGCGCCAGGACAGCGACAGCGGATGGTCCGGGCCGCCCTCGCAGGTGTGGTTGTAGACCACGTCCAGCACCACCTCGATCCCGGCCTCGTGCAGCGCATCGACCATCGCCGCGAACTCGTCCAGCTCCGCACCCGGCCGGCTCGCATATCCGGGGTGCGGCGCGAAGTAGCCCAGGGTCGAGTAGCCCCAGTAGTTCGGCCGGCCGGCGGCCGCCAGCAGCGGTTCCGCGGCGTGCGCCTGCACCGGCAGCAGCTCCAGCGTGGTCACGTGCAGCCGGCGCAGATGGTCGATGATCGCCGGATGCGCCACCCCGGCGAAGCTGCCGCGCAGCTCCGCCGGCACCCTGGGATGCTGCTGGGTCAGTCCCTTCACGTGCGCCTCGTAGATGACGGTGTGCTCCCACGGCACGTGCGGGCGCGCGGCGCGGGCCCGCACCGGCGGCGCGACGATGCCCAGCGGCGAGCTGTCCGCGGTGTCGGCCCCCGGGGTGGCGGCCGCGACCAGGTCGTAGTCGGTCGAGTCCACCCGCCGCGCGTACGGGTCGAGCAACACCTTGGCGCGGTCGTGCGCGGCGACGCGATAGCCGTAGCGCTGGCCCGCCTCGATGCCCGGCACGAACGTGTGCCAGATGCCGTAGGTCATCTCCGTCATCGCCAGCCGGCGTTCCTCGCCGGACGCGTCGAACAGACACAGCTCGACGGCGGCGGAGCCGGTGGACCGCGCCGCGGGATCCCGCAGGTCCCCGTCGGGGAGGCCGTCGGCGACCACCGCGAAGTTGGTGCCGCCGCGGACGACGGTGGCGCCCAACGGAAATGGGCTCCCCGGGAACGGGCTCGGGGCGGTCGTCGTGCTGGCGGGGGACGCGGCGCTCATGAGCACCGATTGTGACGGGCGGGCGGGACACGCCCGGACCCGCCCCCATGCGTGCGACCGGAAGCCGGGCAGTAGGACACAATGAGCACGTGAGCATCGATATTCGGCCTGCCCCGGACGCCGTCCTGCACCTCTGGGAGGTGACGGTGCGCCGTGGCGTCGCCGTCCTGTTGGACTCGGTCTCACTCCAGGTGCGCGCCGACGAGCGCTGGGTGATCCTCGGGCCGAACGGTGCCGGCAAGTCCACCCTGATCGCGATCGCCGCGGCGATGATGCACCCGACCTCGGGCCGCGCGCACGTGCTCGGCGAACGCCTCGGCGCGGTCAACGTCGCCGACCTGCGCCCGCGGATCGGGCTGTCCACCGCGGCGCTGGCGGACCGCATGCCCGGCCAGGAGCTGGTGCGGGACGTCGTCGTGTCCGCCGGCTACGGGGTGCTGGGTCGCTGGCGGGAGTCCTACGAGGACATGGACTTCGCGCGCGCCGAGGAGCTGATGGAGGCCATGGGCGTGGCGCCGTTGGCCGATCGCCGGTTCGGGGTGCTCTCCTCCGGCGAGCGCAAGCGCGTGCTGGCCGCCCGCGCGCTGATGACCGACCCGGAGCTGCTGCTGCTGGACGAACCGGCCGCCGGCCTGGACCTCGGCGGGCGGGAGGATCTCTCGGCCCGGTTGACGACGCTGGCCGCCGACCCGTTCTCCCCGGCCACCGTGCTCGTCACGCACCATGTGGAGGAGATCCCGAGCGGCTTCACGCACGTGCTGCTGCTGCGCGCCGGCGGGATCGTGGCCAGTGGGCCCGTCGAGCAGACGCTCACCGAGGAGACGCTGTCCGAGACGTTCGGCATGCCGCTGGCGCTGCACGCCCGCCGCGGGCGGTACTTCGCCTACGCCGCCTAGCGTGCTGCCGGCCGCGCGGCCAGAATGGGACCGACGGCCCCGCGGCGAGGCGGGACCGGACCGACGACGGGATCGACGGCGCGAGCGACGGCGGGACCGGACCGAAGGAGGACGGCTGTGGCGGACACGGACGCGGGGCGGGCCGACGCGGCCGAGCTGGTGCACGTCGAGCGTGCGGGAGCGGTCGGCATCATCCGGCTGGATCGCCCGCCGGTCAATGCGATCAACTCCGCCATGCACTCGCAGCTGGAGGCCGCCGCGCACCGGCTGGACGGCGATGCGTCGGTCCGGGCCGTCGTCATGCACGGCGGTGACAAGGCATTCGCCGGCGGGGCGGACATCAAGGAGATGGCCGACCTCGGGCCCGCCGAGATCGCCGTGTTCGGCGCGGGGCTCACCCGTGCGCTGGAGGCGATCTCCCGGATGCGGGTGCCGGTCGTGGCGGCCATCACCGGCTACGCGCTCGGCGGCGGGTTCGAGCTGGCGCTGGCCGCCGACTTCCGGTTCGTGGCGGACGACGCCCGGCTCGGATTCCCGGAGATCACCCTCGGTGTCATCCCCGGCGCCGGCGGCACCCAGCGGCTGCCCCGACTGATCGGTGTCGCCGCCGCCACCCGCATGATCATGACCGGGCGGCCGATCAAGGGCGCGGACGCGGTGTCGATGGGCCTGGCCGAGGAGGCGGTGCCCGGACCGGACGTGATCGACCGGGCGCTGGCGTTCGCCGAGCGACTGGCGGCCGGGCCGACCCGCGCGCTCATCGCCGCCAAGCGCTGCCTCGCCGACGGCATGGATGTGGACCTGGCCACGGGGCTGCGGATCGAGTCCGCCGCGTTCGCCGGGCTGTTCGCCACCGAGGACCAGAAGGCGGGGATGGCCAGCTTCATGGCCGACGGCCCCGGCAAGGCCACGTTCACCGGCCGCTGAGCCGGTGGGGTACGAGTTCACCATCGGCGACGTCGCGTTCCTGGACTCGCCGGACCATGCCGGCCTGCTGGATCGGGCCGCCCGGCTCGCACTGACCGGCGCCTCGCTGATCGGCGACCTGACACTGCTGCGTCGGCTCGCCGACGGGCACGCGGCCGCCGTGGCCGAGACCGTCACCCTGCGTCGCCGCGCCGTCGAGCGTTGGGGGCCCGCCGCCGGGGATGACGTCGGTGGCGTCACCGTCCGGGACGACTGGTGCTGCGCGGACTGGTTCTACACGGACACGGCCCTGCAACAGGCGCCTCCGCCACCGGTCGCCCGGTACCGCGCGGCGCGCATCGCGGAGGCCGTCGCCTCCGGCGGGTATGACGGGGTCCACGACGTCACCTGCTCGATCGGCACCGACCTGGCGGCGTTGGACGAGGCGGGCGTGTTCGCGATCGGCTCGGATCTGGATCCGGTGCGGCTGGCCATGGCCCGGCACAACCTCGCCGCGGCCCACCGGCACCTCGCGGCCGCCGCCCACGGACCGGACGCCGGCCCGCCACCCCTGGTGCGCGCCGACGCGCGCAGCGCCACCACGCGCGGACTGCTGCGCTATGCCGATCCGGCCCGGCGCGACATCACCGGGCGCCGCATCAGCTCGGCCGACACGATCCCCCCGGTCGCCGAGCTGGACGAGGTCGACCCGGCGCATCCGCCGGTGCTGCGGCTGCCGCCGGGCATCGACTACGAGCGGCTCGCCCGCCCCGGCGAGGTGGAGATCGTCTCCTGGCGCGGCACGGTCCGCGAGGCCGTCGCCTGGCCCGCCGAGTGCGCCACCGCCCGCCGCCGCGCCACGGTGCTCGCCGCCGGACCGGAGACCAGCGGACCGAGAATCGCCGGGCAGGGCACTGCCGGGCCCGGCGCCATCGGGGCGCACCGGCTCGTCGCCGAGCAACTCAGTGACCGCGATCCGGACGACGCCCCGGTCAGGCCGGCCGATCGCTACCTGATCGACCCGGACCCGGCGATCGTCCGGGCCCACCTGGTGCGCCACTATGCCGCTCGGCACGGACTCGCGCTGCTCGACGACCACCTGGCCTACCTGACCGGCCCACACATCCCGCCCGGCGTGCGCGGTTTCGCCATCACCGACAGCGCGCCGTTCTCGGACCGCGTCATCCGGCAGTGGTGCCGCCGGGACGGTGTGGGCACCCTGGAGATCAAGCAGCGCGGAACCCCCGTCATCCCGGACCGGCTGCGGCGGCGTGTCGCGCCCACCGGGGACTCGCGCATCGCCAGGACCGTCGTCATCGCCCGCATCGGCCGGCGGGCGCAGGCGTTCTGGTGCCGCGCCGTGCCGGCGACCGCTCGCGACACCGCGGGGCATACGGTGACGGAGTGAGCATCACGCGGTCGTCACGTCCCCACGGGGCGCGACGACCCCGTCCACCGATGAACGTGCGCGGCGTCGCCCTGGTCTCCCTCTCGCACGTCGCCGACGACAT
Organism: uncultured Actinomycetes bacterium; assembly: GCA_964539345.1. Lineage (GTDB taxonomy): Bacteria > Actinomycetota > Actinomycetes > Mycobacteriales > Nakamurellaceae > Nakamurella. The sequence continues at coordinate 11,001 of CAZIIX010000057.1, forward strand.
CTACCAGGGTGTGGTCCCGGCGATGCTGCCGTTCCTGGTGGCCGAGCGGCACTACAGCTACGCCGCAGTCTCCGGCATCACGCTCGCCGCGACCGTGCTGTCCTCGGTGGCGCAGCCGGTGTTCGGTGCCTGGGCCGACCGGCGATCGCGCCGCTGGATGATTCCGGCCGGCATGCTGCTGGCCGGCGTCGGGGTCGCGCTCGCCGGGCTGATGCCGACCTATCCGCTCACCTGGATCGTGGTCGCCGCATCCGGGCTGGGCATTGCCGCGTTCCACCCGGAGGCCGCGCGCGCCGCCCGGCAGGCCGCGGGCCGCAGCAACACCGGCATGAGCATCTTCGCGCTCGGCGGCAATGCCGGCTACGCGCTGGGATCACTGATCGCCACCCCGGTGCTGCTGTGGGTGGGTCTGCGCGGTTCGGCACTCCTGGTGGTGCCGGCGCTGGTGATGGCGTTGATCCTGGTGCGCTACCTCGGCCCCACGCTGGACGGCCGGGACGGGCAGCGGCGGCGCCCCACCATGCCGAGCGGCCGGGACGACTGGCCGGCGTTCCTCACCCTGACGGCCGTCGTCGTGATCCGCTCGATCCTGTTCTTCGGGGTGACGTCGTTCATCGCGCTGTACTTCATCCACCACCTGGGTAGCTCCCAGGCGACCGGCGGGGCGGCACTGACGGTCTTCCTGGTGACCGGGGCGGTGGGGACGCTGCTGGGCGGCTGGCTCGGCGACCGCTTCAACCCGCTGGTGAGCATCCGGGCCGGCTTCGCACTCGCCGTCCCGGCCGTCGCCGGCATCGTCCTCGTCGACTCGGTGCCGTGGGCATTCGTGTGCGTGGCGGTGGCCGGGATCTCGTCATACCTGCCGTTCTCGGTGTTCGTGCTGCTCGGTCAGGACTATCTGCCCAACCGCATCGGCACCGCCAGTGGTGTCACGGTGGGCCTGGCCGTGAGCATCGGCGGGCTGGCCAACCCGCTGCTCGGGCTGCTCGCGGACGCGACCAGTCTGCGGCTGACCCTGGCGGTACTCATCGCCCTGCCCGTGCTCGC
>CAZIIX010000058.1:0-8788 GCA_964539345.1 uncultured Actinomycetes bacterium
GCAACACCCACGTCATCGGCTGCGGCCCCTCCGGCGTGTCGATCACCAGATCCGGGCCGCCGAATTCGTAGAGCACTTGGCGGCAACGGCCGCACGGCATCAACAGCTCCCCCGTGCCCGACCGGCAGGCCAGCGCCACCAGTCGGCCGCCGCCGGTCAGCCGCAACTGCCCGACCAGGGTGCACTCGGCGCACAGGCCCAGCCCGTAGGAGGCGTTCTCCACATTGCAGCCGATGATCAGGCGCCCGTCATCGACGATCGCGGCGGCGCCGACCTGCAGCCCCGAGTAGGGGCAGTAGGCGGATGCGGCGGCCTCGCGTGCCGCGTCACGCAGCGCCGGCCAGTCGATGACGTCGGGTGTCAATGTTCGCCCTTTCGATAGATCAGGCCGTCGGCCTTGGGCATGCGTAGTCGCTGGGATGCCAGGCCCATCACCAGCAGCGTGATCGCGTACGGGGCCGCGACGACCAGCTGGCGCGGCACCTCGTCGGTGGAGAAGTACCACCACGCGGCGAGCGCGGCGATGATCAGCCCGGACAGCGCCACGATGTTGTTGCCGCGGCGCAGTTGCAGCACGGCGACGATCACCAGCGCGATGGCCAGCAGGATCACCACGGTGTGCATGGCGGTGTTCGTGGAGTCGTAGAGCCGCACTCCGTCGGTGTAGCCGAACAGGGCCGCGCCCATCGCCAGGCCGCCCGGCCGCCAGTTGCCGAAGATCATCGAGGCCAGGCCGATGAAGCCCAGCCCGCGGGTCTGCCCGTCCTGGAATTTCAGCCCCACCACCAGGAACGCGCCGGCCAGGCCGGCCATGGAGCCGGAGATGGTCATGGCGGCGTACTTGTAGCGGATCACGTTCACGCCCAGCGACTCGGCCGCGTACGGCGCCTCGCCGCAGGAGCGCAGCCGCAGCCCGAACCGGGTGCGCCACAACACGAAGCCGCTGGCGATGATCAGGATCGCCGCGAGCAGGCTCAGCGTGGACAGGTTGGTGGTCATGCCGCCGATCAGCCCGCACAGGTCGGAGACGAAGAACCAGTTCTTGTCCTCCACGGCGGCCAGCCAGTCGGTCAGGTACGGCACGGTGATCTTGTAGACGTCGGAGACCGGCGGGGATTGCCGCTGCCCGCCGCCCGGCGCGTTGGTGAACAGCAGCTCGGACAGGAACAGCGTGATACCCGGCGCCACGATGTTGACCGCCACACCGGCGATGATGTGGTCGACACCGAACGTGATCGTGGCGACGCCCATCAGCAGCCCGCCGAGCGCCCCGCAGACGATGCCGAAGAACACACCGGCCCACGGGCCCCACTGGTAGCCGGCCCAGCCGGCGCCGAACGTGCCCAGGATCATCATGCCCTCGAGGCCGATGTTGACCACGCCGGCGCGCTCGGACCACAGGCCGGACAGCCCGGCGAGGGCGATCGGGACGGCTGCGGCGATGGCCGCCTCGATGGCGCCGTTGGACATCAGGTTGCTGGCGCCGGAGGCCAGCCGGATCCCGGAGACGACAGCGATGCCGACCACGATGATGGCCAGCCATCCCCACGGCGGCATGTGCTTGCCGGCCATGCTGGTCCTGGACGGCTTGAGGCCGGCGAGTTCGGTGGTGGTCATGCCGACACCTCCGCGAGCCGGCTCTCGGCGACGGCGAGTTGTCTTGCCACGTCCCGCTGTTCGAGCACCACTCGGGCGCGCCGGACGATCTCGTAGGCGATGACCACCAGGAGCACGATGATGCCCTGCATGATCGTCACCAGCTCCTTGGGCACCTGCACCGACTGCAGCGCGTTCGACGAGGAGGCCAGGAACGACCACAGCGCGGCGGCGAAGGCGATTCCGACCGGGTGGTTCCTGCCCAGCAGTGCGATGGCGATGCCGGTGAAGCCGATACCGGTCTGGAAGTTCAGCGAGTAGCTACCGGCGCTGCCGTTGAGCAGTTCCGGCATGCCCACCAGGCCGGCCACCGCGCCGGAGAGCAGCATGGCGACGAACATCATCTTCTTGACGCTGATGCCGCTGGCGGTGGCGGCGGTGTCGGACATGCCGGTGGCCCGGATGGAGAAGCCGAAGACGGTGCGGCTGAGCAGGAACCAGTAGGCGACCCCGACCAGCGCCGCCAGGAAGATGAGGCTGAACAGCGGGGTCCCAGTGCCGATGTCGATGTTGGGTACCTTGCCACCGGCGGTGATCGGTTTGGTCGAGACGTTCTGCCCGATGGGGATGGCCAGCATGCTCGGTGTGAGCAGGTAGGCGATGACGGCGCCGGCGATCGAGTTGAGCATGATCGTGGAGATCACCTCGGACACGCCGCGCGTGACGCGTAGCCACCCTGCGATGCCCGCCCACACCGCGCCGACGCCCATGGCCACCAGCAGGGTGAGCAGGATGCGCAGCACGCCCGGCAGGTGGGACATGAACGCGGCGCCTGCGAAGGCGGCGGCGATCATGGCGGCGATGCGGTACTGCCCGTCGACCCCGATGTTGAACAGGTTCATCTTGAAGCCGATGGCCACCGCGACGGCCGACAGGTAGAACACGGTCGTCTGGTTGATGGCGCCGGTCACCACACTGGGGTCGGAGTATGCCCCGCCCATGGCGGTGAACGCGTCGATCGGATTGTGCCCCGCGGAGAGCAGCAGCAGCACGATGATGACGGCGGCTCCGATCAGCGCGCCCGCGGGTGCGGCCGCGCCGAGGACGATGCTCCGTCGGCGTTCTCGACTCATCTAGGCACCTGCCTCATGCTCGTCGTCCGGGTGGGCGAGGCGGCTTCCCCCGGCCGGGGCTCCCGGGCCGCCCGGCGCATCGGTCGCGGACGGGATGGGTTCGACGGGGCCGTCGGCAGGGGCACCGCCCGGCGGCGCCGGGGCCTCGGTACTGGCCCCGGTCATGGCCGAGCCGAGTTCTTCCGGCGTGACGGTGCGCGGGTCGTAGCTGCCGACCAGCGCGCCGCGCAGGATGACGGAGATGCTGTCGGACATGCCGATCAGCTCCTCCAGGTCCGCCGAGATCAGCAGCACAGCCAGCCCGTCGGCGCGGGCGTGCCGCAGATGCTCCCAGATCGCCGCCTGGGCACCCACGTCGACCCCGCGGGTGGGGTGCGAGGCGATCAACAGGATCGGATCGCCGCTCATCTCCCGTCCGACGATCAGCTTCTGCTGGTTGCCGCCGGACAGCGAGCTGGCCTTGACCTCGATGCCCGGGGTGCGCACGTCGAACTGGTCGACGATGCGCTCGGTGTCGGCGCGGGCGGCCGAGCGCGTCAGCAACCATCCGTTGGACGCCGGCGGGCGGGTCTGGTGGCCCAGAATGCGGTTCTCCCACAGCGACGCCTCCAGGATCAGCCCCTGCCGGTGCCGGTCCTCCGGGATGAATCCGATACCCGCCTCGCGGCGCTTGAGCGTCGATCGGTGCGTGATGTCCTCGCCGTGCAGCCGGACGGACCCGCCCGACAGCGTCCGGATGCCCATGATGGCGTCGACCAGCTCGGCCTGTCCGTTGCCCTCCACGCCGGCGATGCCGAGGATCTCACCGGCGTGGATGGTCAGGTCGACGTCGGAGAGCACCGTGCGCCCGGTCGAGTTGGTCGCACTGACCGCGTCCAGCTCCAGGACGACGTCATCGGTGACGGTGGATTCGCGGATCTCCGGGACGGGCAGTTCGGAGCCGACCATCATCTCCGCCAGCTCCCGGTTGCTGACCGTGGCCGGGTCGGCGGTACCGACCGTGGTGCCGCGGCGGATCACGGTGATCTCGTCGGCGATGGCGCGGACCTCGTCGAGCTTGTGCGAGATGAAGATGATCGTCAGACCCTCGCGTTTGAGCTCGCGCAGGTTGCCGAACAGCTCCTCGACCTCTTGCGGGACCAGCACCGCCGTCGGCTCGTCCAGGATGAGGGTGCGCGCGCCGCGGTAGAGCACCTTGAGGATCTCCACCCGCTGGCGTGCCCCGACACCGAGTTCCTCGACAAGCACCGTTGGATCGACCTCGAGGCCGTACCGCCCGGCCAGGTCGTTGATGCGCGCGATGGCCTGCTTCGACTGCAGCAGCCCGCCGGACGACGGCTCGCTGCCGAGCACGATGTTCTCCCAGACCGCCAGGTTGTCGGCGAGCATGAAGTGCTGGTGCACCATGCCGATCCCGGCGGCGATCGCGTCGGCGGGCGAGCGGAAGTCCACCGGTGCGCCGTCGATCTCGATGGTGCCCTCGTCCGGCTGATGCATGCCGTACAGGGACTTCATCAGTGTGGACTTGCCGGCGCCGTTCTCGCCGACCAGGGCATGCACGGTGCCGCGCCGCACGGTGAAGGAGATGTTGGAGTTCGCGACGACGCCGGGGAACCGCTTGGTGATGCCGGTGAGCCGGACTGCCGGCGGATCGGCGACCTGGCTGGTCGACCCGGGGCCGGCGCCGGCGAGGTTATCGGGATCGGACATGGGCTCTACTCTCGCAGGTCGGTGCCGCAGCGCGCGATCGGAAACGCCCGGTGGGCCGGGAACCGGTGGTCGTGACGCTCATCGCCGCCGGCGTGGTGCCGGCCCGACGAGGCTCCACGATCGCCCCTCACGCGCAACCGCCCGGCCCCGCCAGCAGGTGCTGGCGGGGCCGGACCGGCTGGATGAACCGATCAACCGACGGTGGACGGCACGTCGATCTCGCCGTCGATGATCTTCTGCTTGTACTCCTCGAGCTGCGGGGCGATGTCGTCGACGAATCCGCCGGAGGTCGCATAGTTCACGCCACCGGACTTCAGGTCGTACACGTGGTGGCCGGTGAGCGCGTCACCGTTGACCGCGGAGGCGAAGAAGTCGTAGACCGCCACGTCGACGTTCTTGACCATCGACGTCATGATGACGTCCTTGACGTCCTTCAGCGACGGCGCGTTGTACTGGTCGGAGTCGACCCCGATGCCCCAGTGCCCGGCCGTCTTGGCCGCCTTGAACACACCCGCGCCGGAGCCCCCGGCCGCGGCGTAGATGATGTCCGCACCGTCGTCGTACATGCCCTTGGCGATCTTCTCGCCGGACGCCGGGTCGTTGAACCCGCCGAAGTCCGGCGGCTCGGTGATGTATTTGTCGGTGATCTGCGCGTCCGGGTTGGCGGCCTTGACGCCTGCGTCATAGCCGGCCTGGAACTTCTGGATCAGCGGGTTGTCCACGCCGCCGATGAAGCCGACCTTGTTGCTCTCGGTCTTCAGCCCGGCCGCCACGCCGACCAGGAACGAGCCCTGCTCCTCGGCGAAGGTCATGCAGTCGACGTTGGGCAGCGGACCCGATTCGGGGCCGCCCTGGTCCGCCTCGGAGCACAGCGTCGCGTCGTCGACGATGCCGAAGTGGATGTCCGGGTTCTTCGGTGCCACGTCACCGAGCGGCCCGGCGTAGGCGAAGCCGACCGCAACGATCGTGTTCGCGCCGTCCTTGATGAGCTGGTTGAGCCGGTCCACCTTGGCCGAGTCCGGCTCGCCGTTCTGCGCGGTGAGCTCGTTGACCTTCTCGACGCCCTCGGACTCGGCCTTGTCCAGGCCTCGGGCGGCGGAGTCGTTGAACGACTGATCGCCGCGTCCGCCCAGGTCGTAGGCCAGGCCCATCTTGACCTTGGACTTGTCGCCGGTCATCGCCGGGGCCTCGGACTCGGCCGGAGCCTCGCTCTCGGCGCCCTCCCCCTCGCTCTCGCCCGCGGCGTCGTCGGTGGGGGCCGTCTCCTGCTCGCTCTCCGGGCTCTCGGACCCGGTATCACCGGCGTCCGCGGACTCCTGGACGCTGGGAGCCCCGTCACTGGGGCCGGAAGAGCTGTCGGAGGTCGATCCACAGGCCGCCAGTACGAGGCTGGCGACGGCCACTCCCACAAGGAGCCGCAGACTTCTGGCTCGGCGCACGTTGTTCTCCTTACTCGTGTCTGATGCGGTCCGACCGTCGGCCGGGCCGCTGCCGCTGGTCTCCAGCGACGGATATCGCAGGGACGCTACCGTCCCGGAGGCGGTTAGGCGAGACCCTGATGCTCACCGTGACCAAATCGTGCCACAGTCCGGGGCGACCCACTGCTCGCGATCCGTGAAATCATCCGCATGATCACAAATTGCCCGTGTGATCGGGAACCTCTCGAATTACTTCACATACGGTTTGCCGTCGGCGGCCGGTGCCCTGGACCGGCCGACGAGCCCGGCCACAGCGATGATGGTCACCACGTACGGCAGCATCAGCAGGAACTGGCTGGGCACCGGCGAGCCGAGAATGCCCAGCACTGATTGCAGCTCGTCGGCGAAGCCGAAGAGCAGCGCGGCGAACGCCGCCTTGATCGGATGCCAGCCGCCGAAGATCACGGCGGCCAGCGCGATATAGCCCTTGCCGCTGGAGACGTCCTCGGTGAAGGCACCCACCGAACCGATCGTGAAGAACGCGCCGCCGATGCCGGCGATGGCACCGCCGATCGACACACTCCAGAACCGGGTGCCACCCACACTGATCCCGACCGTATCGGCGGCCCGCGGGTGCTCACCGACAGCACGGATCCGCAACCCGGTCCGAGTGAAGAACAGCGTATAGAAGACCGCGGCCACCGCGAGGTACATCAGGTACACGATGATCGTCTGGTCGAAGAGCACCGGGCCGACGACGGGGATGGCCGACAAGCCCGGAATCGCGACCGGCGCCAGGATGTCCGGCGAGTTCAACAGCTGCGAGTTCTCGGTGAGCACCGTGGAGTACAGGAAGTTCGTCAGACCCAGGACGAGCACATTGAGCACGACACCGACGATGATCTGGTCGACGAAATAGGTGATGGAGAAGGCCGCGAGGACGAACGACACCAACATGCCGGCAACGCCCGCCGCGACGAGCCCGGCGATCGGCGACCCGGTGGCAGAGGCGACGATCGCCGACACGCACGCGCCCGCGAGCAACTGGCCCTCGATCACGATATTGACGACACCGGCACGTTCCGACATCACACCGCCGAGGGCCCCGAAGATCAGCGGCACGCTCAGCGCCAGTGCCCCGCCGAGGAGCCCGACGATGGGAAGGAGGTGGCCGACCGTGGACCACGCGAGGAACGCGACGACCAGCACGAGACCGAAAACGATGACGAGCCATCGCGGCGTGACCCGGTGCGCGCGTGTGCAGAGCGCGCTCACCGCCGTGATCACCGCGCCGATCACTGTCGCTGCGAGTCCGAGTCCCCATACCGCGATCGTCAATTCGGGCAGGTGGATGACATCGGTCGATATCGACGCGAACGAGAACGTCGATGTGCCATGACGTCCGAAGCCGATGAACATGACGCCTGCGATGACCGTGAACACGGCCAACGCGATCGGCGTCTTCCACTCGCGAATGCGGAATACGGTCCGTTCGGCGGCGCCGGATCGCGATTCCTGCAGCGCCCTCGTCATACCGCAGCCCCCGTATCCATCGTGGGACTGCCCGACCCGCGCCGATGATGGACGCGGGTACGGTCGGGTTCCGGCAACCGGAAGATCGCGCGCACCAGCGGCGGCGCGGCGATGAACAGCACGATGACGGATTGCAGCACCAAGATGATGTCGATGTCGATACCTTCGGCAGCCTGCATGGTGTAGCCGCCGGCCTGGAAGACGCCGAACAGGATCCCGGCCCAGAAGATCCCCCAGGGCTTGTTGCGGCCGAGCAGGGCCACCGTAATGGCATTGAATCCGATTCCGGCGTCCAACGCGTTGGTGAACCCCGTCGTCGTCTGGCCGAGGACCTGATAGGCGCCGGCGAACCCGACGAACGCACCGGAGACGATCATCACGATGACGATGACACGTGTGACGCTGATCCCGGCAACCCTTGCCGCATCAGGGTTTTCGCCGACGGCTCGGAACTTGAAGCCGAGGGACGACCGATTCATCAGCCATGACGCGACGATCGTCAGGACGACGGCGATAGCGAAGCCCAGGTTCAGTCCGCCCGTGGTGCCGGGGAGAACGGCCGACGGCAGCGCCGGCGGGGTAATGGGGTTGTTCGAGCCCGGCTCTTTGAGCACGTTGGTCAGCAGGTAACCGAGCAGGTACAGCGCAACGTAGTTGAGCATGATGGTGACGATCACCTCGTGCGCGCCGGTCGTCGCCTTGAGGACACCGGCGATACCGGCAATGACAGCGCCGCCGATGATGCCCGCGATGACGGCAACCGGAATGTGCAGCGCCGTCGGCATCGGCAGTGCGTACGCGATCCATCCTGCGAATGCCCCTCCCGCCAGCATCTGGCCCTGGCCGCCGATGTTGAAGATGGCCGCGCGGAAACCGATGCCGATGCCGATGCCGGCGGCGATCAGCGGTGTGGCGAAGCTCAGGCTGTGCCATAGCGGATCGATGCCGGCCGAGAATGTGGATTGCGAATAGTCGTAGATGCCACCGCGAAACAGTGCCGCGTACCCGCCGCCCACGGCGTGGCCGATGGCGCTGAGCGTGGCCGATGGCCGGGCGAAGAAGTACGGCAACGCGTCGAGGGTCGCGGTGTCGGTGACGATGATGAGTATCGCTCCCACCACGAGCGCGACCAGGATGGCGAGCACCGTCATGGCCGCGGATCCGGTGCTCCACTCCCGCACGACACGGGCCATACGCGACGGGCCGAGATTCGGTGTCTCGCCGGCGGTGTCGTCCGGATCCGGTATCGCGTCGTGCGGATCCGGCATCGCCTCGTGCGGATCCGGCGGTGCAGCGCCCGGACCGGCGGCGACACCGTCCCGGTCGGCGGTGGCATCGTCTCCGTCGGGTGGGCTCGGCTCACGGTCGGTGCCGCCCGTGCTCATGCGACTTGCTCCA
>CAZIIX010000058.1:8888-12008 GCA_964539345.1 uncultured Actinomycetes bacterium
GTCGGGTGGGCTCGGCTCACGGTCGGTGCCGCCCGTGCTCATGCGACTTGCTCCACGTCGTCCGGAAGCGCGCCGGCCATCATGAGCCCGAGGAGGTTCCGCGGCGTGTCCGGAGCGACGATGCCGACGATGCCGCCGCGATACATCACCGCAACCCGGTCCGCCAGCGCAACCACTTCGTCGAGCTCGGTCGACACCACCACGACGGGCACGCCCTCGTCACGGGCGGCGACGATGCGCTCATGCACGAACTCGATCGACCCGACGTCCAGGCCGCGGGTCGGTTGCGTGGCGACCAGCAACCGCAACCGTCGGCTCAGTTCGCGGGCCAGCACGACCTTCTGCTGATTGCCTCCGGACAGTTGTCGGGCCCTGGTGGCGGCCGATGGCGCCCGAATGTCGAATTGACGAATCCTTTCGTCGGCGAAACGGCGCAACACTCGCAATTGCAGGGTGCCGCGTTTGACGAATGGCGGGCCGCCGGACCGATTGAGCATCAAGTTCTCGGCGATGGTGAATTCGCCGATGAGACCGTCCTGCTGGCGATCCTCGGGAACGAATCCGACGCCGGCCCGGATGGCGTGGCGGGCGCCGATGCCGAGCAGGTTGGTGCCGTCGATGGTGGCGACGCCGGTGGCGTCGGGCCTCATGCCGAACAGCGCTTCGACGAGTTCGGTCTGCCCATTGCCCTGCACGCCCGCGACGGCGAGGATCTCACCGCGCCGGACCGTGAACGACACGTCGTCGAGAATCCGCTGCCGGTCGCGTCCGTCCAGTCCGAGGTGCTGCACGACCAGCGCCGCCTCACCCGGGACGGCCGGTGCCTTCGAGACGGTCAACCCCACCGCGCGCCCGACCATCATCGACGCCATCTCGGCGTCCGACGCGTCCGGGGCGACCGCACCGACGACCTTGCCCAACCGCAGGACGGTCACGTCGTCGGCGACTTCCCGTACCTCGCGCAGTTTGTGGGTGATGAAGACGATCGCGCGGCCGGACTCCTTGAGCCGTTTCATGATGGCCATGAGCTCGTCGGTCTCCTGCGGGGTCAGCACCGCGGTCGGCTCGTCGAAGACGAGCACCTGCGCGTCGAGGGCCAGCGCCTTGATGATCTCGACGCGCTGCTGCACCCCGACCGGCAGGTCCTCGATCAGCGCATCGGGGTCGATCTCGAACCCGAACTGGTCGGCGATCTCGGCGACCTTCCTGCGAGCGGCCGGCAGGTCCAGGTGCCCCAGGAGCCTCGTCTCCTCGTGGCCCAGCATCACGTTCTCCGCGACGCTGAACACCGGGACCAGCATGAAGTGCTGGTGCACCATGCCGATCCCGGCGTGCATCGCGTCGCGCGGGCTGGTGAAGCGCTGTACGACACCGTCGATGAGGATCTCACCCTCGTCGATCGGCAGCAGGCCGTACAGCATGTTCATCAGGGTCGTCTTGCCCGCGCCGTTCTCGCCCAGTAGGCAGTGGACCCGGCCGGCTTCGATCGTGACGTCGATGTGGTCGTTGGCCACCAGCGGCCCGAATCTCTTCGTGATACCGCGCAACTCCAGTCTCATGTCGCCACCTTCCGCCGATGATCGCTGGGCCCGCTCGACCGACCGGGAACCCGGGCGGTCTCCGGCCGCCGTCAGGGCTTGGGTTCGGCCGGCGACGGGGCGCTGATCGAGCCGTCTTCGATGCCACTGGCGATCGTCGTCAGCTCGCCGGAGAGCGATGACGGGATCTTCGATGCGAAATCATGGAACGGCGACAGTGCGACGCCGTCGTTCTTGAGCGTGCCGATGAACTGCGTGTTGTCGAACGTGCCCGTCGCCGACTGCTCGAGAACGGCCGATACGGCCTGGTCGATGTTCTTCAGTACGGACACCAGGATCATGTTCTGGTAGCCGTTGGTATCGGTCTTGAACAGGTCGGCGTCGACGCCGATCAGCACGGCGTCGGCCTTCGTCGCGCGGATCGCGGCGCCGCCGCCCTGGTACAGCGACCCGGCGACCGGCATGATCACGTCGGCCTTCTGGTTCAAGAAGTTCGTGGTGATCGTCTTTGCGGAGTTCTGGTCGGTGAAGTTGCCGACGAACGTACCCTTCTGGGTCTTCTCGTTCCATCCGAGCACCTTCACGTCCTTGCCCTTCTGCTGATCGAAGTACTGGACGCCATCCCAGAATCCGTCCATGTAGATCGTCACGGGCGGTATCTCCTGGCCGCCCCAGGTCGCGACGACCCCGTTCTTGCTGTAGGCGGCGGCGGCATAGCCGCCCAGGAACGCCGCCTGATTCGTCGCGAAGACGACGTCCTTGACGTTGTCGAGCTTGATGGAGTTGTCGTCGACCATGACGAAGTGAACCTTCGGATTCGCCTTCGCCGCTGCCTTGACGGCGGCAACCAGGTTGAATCCCGAGGCGACGATGGCCGTGCATCCGGCGGCCACCAGCTGGTTGACGTTGGGCACATAGTCGGCGGACGTCTTCGACTCGGCCGTCTTGTAGTCCACACCGGCCCGGCCCGCCACGCTCTTCACCGCGTCGAAGCTCAACTCATTGAACGAATGGTCGTTGAACCCGGCGGTGTCCGATACGACGCAGGGCAAGAACGTCCCCACGGGAGTGATGGCGCCCGTGGACTCGGTGCCCGCCGAACTCGGAGAGGTACTGCCCGTGTCGCCGGCACCGCCGGACGCGGTCGGCTCGGTGCCGGACGATCCCACCGTGCCCGGAGAGGACCCCGGCGACGAATTGCTCGGCGCCGTGGACGTGGTCGATGACGACGTCTCGGGCGAGGACGAAGTGCTCGGTGCCGACGCGCAGCCGGCCACCACCATCGCAGCGATCGCCGCAGCAGCGATCGCTGCTCGATTCACCATGCGCACCATGGCACGCCTCCTTCGGGATGCCGCCAGCCATCAGTGCGCTCGATCGAACGATGAGTCCACACGGTCCCTCCTGCATGGGAGGCACGGGTCACCCGGTCGAAGCGGGAGGCCTGGCGGTTGAATGGGTCCGCCGGCTGGTGGGCTCAATCTTGACGATAACCAGCGACGCCGAACTCCGCCACGTGGAGCGTTCCTCGCGCGCGAATTCGAGCGCGGCGGCGCGACGTGTCGCCCATTCGCGCCATGCA
>CAZIIX010000059.1:0-7863 GCA_964539345.1 uncultured Actinomycetes bacterium
GCCGGCCGCCCGCGGTGCAGCCGATGCCGGGTCGCCGCGATGGAGTGCAGGTAGACCGAGGCCGCCGTCATGGAGATGGCCGAGCCCACCCCGGCGCCGACCACCGTTCCGGCCACGCCCAGCGTCGAGCCGAGCGCGGCGGAGGTGACCGCGGCAGCCACGCCCGCACCGATCTGCATGGGGCTGAGTTCCAGCTTGGGGCGCGGCTCGTCATTCCCGTTCGTATCGGTGACGGGCGTGCGTGAGGTGTCGGGGTCGGGCATCGATGTCGGTTCCGTTCCGGGGCACCCGTGGGCGCCGTGCAGTCGTCGGTCACCGTCAATGACGCAGGGCCGCAGCGTTGGTTGCCCGGGATCGATCACCTCACACCGGGTTCACAGCCGGCTATGACGGAGGGCCCGTCCACCGCCCCGTCCGGCGGGTGGGGGCGGTCGGGTCAGATCGCGCCGGGCCGGCGGGTGGCGTACCCGGTGACCGCCTCGAATCCGGCGGCCAGGCCGAGCAGTTCGCGTTCGGCGCGATGCCGGCCGACGAGCTGCACCCCGATCGGTGATCCGGCGGCGGCGAATCCGGCCGGCATCGCGATCGCCGGGTGACCGGTGACCGTGACGTGGCAGACCGGGCGCATCCATCCGAGGTAGTCGGGCTGCTGCTCCCCCGCGACGACCTCGGGGTATTGGATGTCGGCGTCGAAGGCGGGCAGCGGGGCGATCGGCAGCAGCAGCGCGTCGTAGCGGTCGAGGAACTCGCGCATGCGGTGGAACAACGTGGTGCGCAGCACGGCGGCGCGGCCCACCTGTGGCCCGGTCAGGGTCCGTCCCTGCTCCATGTTGGCGTACAGGCTGGGGCGCACCTGATCGCGGTAGCTGTCGAGGAACTCGCCCAACGTGGCCTCGAACTGCCAGGCGCGCAGCGTGCGGAAGCACTCGTCGGCGCCGGTGAAGTCCGGGCTCGCCTCCTCGACCGTGGCTCCGGCACTCTCGCAGGACTGCGCTGCGGCGCGCACGATTCCGGCCACCTCGGGATCGACGGTGACGGCGCCACCGAGGTCGGTGGTGAATGCGATGCGCTTGCCCTCCATGCCGCCCGCGGGCACGTCGGCGAACAGCGTGCCGGGCTGTTCGAGCGAGATCGGTGACCGGCGGTCCGGCCCGGCCATGACGGACAGCAGCAGCGCGACGTCGGCGACGGTGCGCGCCATCGGCCCCTGCACGGACAGCCCCGCGAACCCGTCGCCCGCCGGATGGACGGGGATGCGTCCGGCGGACGGGCGCAGCCCGATGACGTTGCAGTAGCCGGCGGGAAGCCGCAGCGATCCGCCCATGTCGTTGCCGTCGGCCAGCGGATGCATCCCGGCGGCGAGCGCCGCGGCGGCACCTCCGGAGGATCCGCCCGCGGTCACCGACAGGTCGTAGGGGTTGCGGGTGGTGCCGAACACCTCGTTGAAGGTGTGCCCGCCGGCGACGAATTCGGGGATGTTGGTCTTGCCGAGTGTGATGACGCCGGCCTGTTTCATCCGCTCGATCACCAGGTCGTCCTCGGTGGGCACGAAGTCCTTGCGGGCCACGGAGCCGAACGTGGTGCGGATGCCCTTGGTGAGGTGGTTGTCCTTGTGCGCCACCGGGATCCCGTGTAGTGGGCCGCGGAAGTCACCGTGCGCGGCGGCCTCGTCGGCCTGTGCCGCCTGCTCCATGGCCAGGTCGGGCGTGTGTGTGACGATGGCGTTGACCGCGCCGTTGACGGCGTCGATGCGCTCGAGATGCGCGGTGACGACCTCGCGCGCCGAGACCTCCTTGGCGCGGAGCATCGCCGCGAGCACCGTGGCGGGCTGGTAGTAGAGCTCCGTCGCTGCCGTCATGGTGTCCTCCTGGTTCGGGCGTCCCTACGGCAATGATGACGGATCCGGCCGCCCATTCGTTCGGCAAGCACTGCCAATGTCCCTGCTGCGGACCCGGCGAGGTACAGAGCATGATGTGGGAATGGATTTCACCGGGATGCGGGCGGACGCACGGGCGGCGCTGGACGAGCACACGTGGGCCTATTACGAGGCCACCGCGGCGGCATCCCCCGGGGGCGCGGGCGGCGGCGCAGCGGGCGGTGGCGCAGCGGCTGGTGGCGCAGCGGCAGCCGGCGCGGAGAGTTCCGACGCAGCGGAGCCCGGCGCCGGGGCCTCGTCATGGGGCCGGTTCTCGCTGGTCCCGCGAGTCCTGACCGGTGCCGCGCGGCCGGACCCGACGGTGACGCTGCCGCCGGAGCTGCACCGCGGCGGGGCCGAGCTTCGCAGTCCGATCATGGTCTCCCCCACGGCCGGGCACGGCATGGCGCACCCGGACGGGGAGATGGCGACGGCCCGCGCCGCCGCCGCGTGCGGAGCGCTGATGGTGTACTCGAACTCGGCCACGGTCGATGTGGTGCGGTTCGGCGCGGCGACACGGTCCCCGTGGTGGGTGCAGCTCTATCTGCGGGCCGAACGCCAGGTGAGTGAGATCTACCTGGAGCGCGCGGCGGAGGCGGGTGCTGGAGCCGTGGTGTTGACCGCCGACCTGGCGACCGCCGGACCGGGCACCGATCCGACGTTCCGCAGCTCGGTGCAGGCCACCCTCCCGACGACCCTCGGGAACTATCCCGGGCTGACCTGGGGCGAGGTGTCGGCCGGCTACGCCACCGGCGTCACGTGGCGCGTGGTGGACGAGATCGCTTCCCGCACCGGCCTTCCCGTGCACGTGAAGGGAATCCTGCACCCGGACGATGCGCTGCGCGCAGTCGATGCCGGGGCGGCCAGCGTGATCGTGTCCAATCACGGGCGGCGGCAGCTGCCGGGGGTCGTGTCCACGGCCGAGGCGTTGGGCCCGATCGTGGCGGCGGTCGACGGGCGGGTCCCGGTGCTGGTCGACGGCGACATCCGGTCGGGCGCGGACGTGGCCCGGGCGCTGGCGCTCGGTGCCGACCTGGTGGGCATCGGCAAGCCGGTGCTCTGGGCGCTGGCCGGTGGCGGCCAGGAGCGCGTGCGGCAAGTCCTCGACGGACTCACCGGTGAGCTGGTGCAGGTGCTGACCGCGCTCGGCGCGGCGCGCCCGTCCGACCTCGGCCGCGGCCACCTGTACCGCGCCTGATCGGTCCGGCACGCGCGACAGCCCTCCGCGCCCTCCGCGTCCGGCGATGCCGCAACACCCCGATGTGCAACGCTAGGGGCGTGCGCATGCAATTCTCGTCCGGGCCGGACCCGATGGACCTGCTCACCCTGCCGTGGTCCACGCCACTGGCGGACTGGTCGGCCAGCCTGCTGGTCAGTCTGCCGCGCGGCATCTCGCGACACGTCGTGCGCTTCGCCAAGATCGGCGGAATCGTCTACGCCATCAAGGAAATCAACCAGGAGCTGGCCGAACACGAATACGAACAGCTGCGCAGCCTGGCGCGCAGCGGCGTGCCGGTGGTCGAGGCGGTGGGCGTCGTCGCGAACCGCACCTCCCCGGAGGGCGAGCCGCTGGACGCCGCCCTCGTCACCAAGCACCTGCGCTTCTCGCTGCCCTACCGCGCGCTGTTCTCCCGCCGCCTCGACCCCTACCTGGAACCGAAGCTGCTCGATGCGCTCGCCGAACTCCTCGTGCGGCTGCACCTGGCCGGATTCGCCTGGGGCGACTGCTCGCTGTCCAACACCCTGTTCCGGCGCGACGCCGGTGCGCTCGCCGCCTACCTGGTCGACGCCGAGACCGGGCAGATCCGCACTCAGCTGTCCGCCGGACAACGTCAACACGACCTGGACATCGCCGAGACCAACCTGGCCGGCGAACTCCTCGACCTCGAATCATCCGGGCTGCTGCCCGAGGGCGTCGACCCGGTCGCCACCGCGCAATCGGTCCTCGACCGCTACACCAAGCTGTGGAACGAGCTCACCGCGCCGCAGACCATGGGCGAGGACGAGTGGTGGCTGATCGAGCAACGCCTCCGCCGGCTGAACGAGTTGGGCTATGACGTCGCCCAGCTCGACGTCACGGAGGTGGACGGAAACCCGCACGTGATGATGCAGACCCAGGTGGTCGAGGCCGGACACCACCGCAATCGGCTCCGTGCCCTGACCGGGCTCGAGGTGGCGGGCGAGAACCAGGCCAGGCGCATCCTCAACGACCTGGACACCTACCGCAGCACCGCCGTCATGCCCGACACGCAGGCGGACGAGGACACCGTCGCCCGGCACTGGATGACCGATGTGTTCGAGCCCGTCATCGAGGCGATCCCGCCGGAGCTCGGCGAGAAGCTCGAACCCGCCGAGGTGTTCCACGAGGTTCTCGAGCACCGCTGGTTCCTGTCCGAGGCCGCGGGCCGGGAGGTGTCGCTGGCCGATGCCGCCCAGTCCTATGTCACCTCGGTGCTTCCGTTCCGCCCGGACGAGAAGGCCGTCCTGGAGCCGGATCTGCTCGGTCTGGGGATGCTGGACGAGGCCGAGGACTGAGCACCGTCGATGCGCCGGCCGATGGTCGGGGCGAGGCGCCGTGGCCCCGCCCCGACCGTGTCACCGGGCCGGGTCAGTGCCGGCGCGGTTGCCGCCTGATCCGTCCGATCAGCAGCAGCGCGCCACCGGCACCGAGCAGCGTCAGTGCCACCCAGGCGAACTGCCATGTGGGCACGCCGGTGTAGGCGATCGAACCCGACTGGCTGCTGCTGGTGGGCAGCACGTCGACGACGGGCTCGCTGGACGCCGACGAGGTCGCGGGCGGCGTCTCGGTGGGCGGCGTCTCCGTGTCCGGCGGCGAGGTCGGTGTGCTCGGCGGCGGGGTCTGGGTCTCCGTCGTCGGGAGCACCTCGATCGTCGTCGTGTTGGTGAACGAGCAGGTGATGTCCGCGCCCGCGGCGGCGGTGAACGTCACGACCCCGTCATGCACGGCGGTGTCGAGTTCCTCCTCGCCGACGAAGCAGCCGTCGAACTCGGATTCCCAGTCGTCCTGGGCGGTTTCGCTCAGCGTGTAGGTGGCGTCCGGCGTCAGGCCGTCCGGTCCCCAGGTGAGCGTGCCGGAGCCGTCCTGCGTGCTGACGGTGTCGGTCCGCCCCTCGCCCGCCGGCTCGCCGGTCTCCGGGTCCACCTCGGTCAGGACGAACGCGAAGTCCCCGTCGCCGCCGACCGCGGTCTTGTGCACCGTGACGGTGGGCCGCTTGGTGTTGTCGAACGAGCAGACGACCTGGCCGTGTGCCGGCGCGACGAAGGTGACGAAGTCGTCGCCGGTCTCGAGTGTTTCGAGCGGCTCGCCCCGGTTGGTGCACTCGCCGACGCTGGACTGCCAGGCCTGCCCGGTGTCCTCCTGCAGCGTGTAGACCCCGCCGGGCGTCAGGCTGTAGTCCGGCGGGCCCCAGGTGAAGGTGCCGGTCGGATCGTCGGCGCTGGTCGTCACGCTGCCCGGAAGCGGCGTCGCGTCGTCGACTTCGCCCTCGGTCAGCGTGAAGTCGAACGTTCCCTCGCCGCCGTGCGATGTCTTGCTCACCGTCACACTCGGGTTGGTCAGGTCGATGCCGACCTTGTTCGGCTCGGCCGGCAGCAGCCACCCGGATCCGTCGGTGGGCAGCCCGGTGAACGCGAAGCTGTTCCACGCGATCGGACCGGCGCCCATGCCCGGGTAGTACTCGGAGTCCACCCCCGGCGACGTGTCCGGCGCCTGCATCTGCCAGCGCAGGGTGAAGGCGTCGGCCGGCGCGAGCGGCTGCCCCTCGGCGGTGACGACCTCGACACCGATCGCCGCGATCGTGGACAGGTCTGTCGGGGCGGTCGTCGTCCAGTCGTCACACCAGGCCGCCGTCGGGTGATCCAGCGGGTCGGTCGGTGCGCCGCACGGCTCCGCGGTGGTCGCGTAGTAGACCGTCGCCTCGGCCCCGTCGGGCAGGTCCTCGACGGTGACCTCGCCGGCCAGGGTCGGGGTCCACTCGGTGTTGCGGTCGCGGGTGTCGATCAATCCGGTGTCGCCCACGAAGGGGAGCACGTCGACGACGCGGGCGGTGCCGACCGACACGTTTCCGGTCACGGTGACGCGCAGTGCGTAGTCGAAGATCCCGCCGGTGTGGGTGTGCGCGATGCACGGGTACTTGGTGTACTCGGGCAGGCTCGCGTCGGCCGGGCACGGGTTGCCGGCCGTGATCACGTTGGTCGGGGCGACGGGGTCGCCCTTGATCCACTTCACCGATCCCATGGCCTGTGCCTTGCTGATGGTCACGTCCTGCGTGTCGGTGCAGTAGGTGACGTCACCGATGGCCTGTTCCCCTGCGGTGCAGTCGATCTCGCCGTTCGCCTGGACGTCCCAGGTGACGCCGTAGGTGTTGGTGACACCGGTTCCGGCCGGCAGGCCCGGCTGGGTGAACAGCACCAGCTTGAGGTACGCGGTCTCGCCGGGCGCCAGGTAGTCGCCGTCGGCGAAACGGAACGTGACGGTTCCCGCGTCCTCGTCATAGTCGACGTTCAGGCCGTCGCCGGTGAGCGTCGATCCATTGGCGTCGAACTCGTACTTGCCGAGCGGGTACTCCAGGGTTGGGTCGTACCGCAGCAGCGCCGGGTCGAATGTGTCGAGGACGACGGGCGCCACGAGGTTGCGGTCGCCGACGTTGTTGATCCGCAGCCGGTAGGTCACCGCCGAGTCGGGCCCGGCGTTGCCGGTCGAGCCCGCCGGGTAGAGCGACTTGTCCGGGCTGACCTTCACCGTGCCGCCGACGATCTCGTGGGTCGCATCCGCTGTGGCCCACGAACTCTGGTTGTCATTGACGATGACGGACGCGCCGGAGGTGTTGGGAACCGTGAGGCTTCCGGCCGGCGGGACGTCGACCGGTGCTCCGGTGCCGCGCAGCGTGGTGCGCAGGGCGACGTCGATGCCGACGTTGCCGGTCTCGCCGGCGTTCGTCACGACGGGCAGTGTCCCTCCGTCGGCGTCGGTGAATGTCGCCCGCACCCCGACAATGTCGCCGAGCGGCACGCCGTTGATCGACTCGCCCGTGGGGAGGGCTGCCTGCGCTGTGCCGGGGTGCCAGGTGCCGTCCGCGGTGAGTACGTCGATCTGCACCCGGTCGGCGCCCTGCGGGAAGCGCAGCCCGGAGAGCCCGGTGATCTCGTAGAAGTCGAACGCGGTGGCGCCGACATCGGGTTGGGCGCCGTCCTCCAGCGCGGGGTCCTGGATGACGAGGGCGTCGACCGGCATGTTGCCGGCGTTGCGGCCCTTGATGGTAATGACGCTGGGCGTCGGATCGTCGCGCAGTTCCGAGGACGGGTCCCAGGTCTTGCCGGCCGACGCGCCCGGCGACTGGGCCTCGGCGGTGAAGGTCGCGCACGGATCGCCCTTGATCTCGACCTCGTGTTGTCCCGCCGTCGCGTCGGTGGTGAAGCAGTTCTCGATGGTTCCGGGCTCGACGGCCACGTCACTACCGCGAACGGTGTCGCGCAGCTTCAGGTTGATGCCGAGACGGAACGTGTCGCCGGGGCGGATGTGGTCGGCCTGCCCGGGGTTCGGGTGCACGGTGAACCGCACGGCAGTGACGTCGTCGGCGTTCGGCGGCGTCGGGATGGTGCCGCCGTTCCAGACGTTGGTGGCGACGTCGGTCCACGTAGAGCCGCCGTCGGTGGACACGGACACGTCCACTCGGTCATGGCCCGGGATCCGCGGCAACTCGAATCCGGTCAGCGTGAACCGGTCGAACGGGTTCGGGGCGGTCGAGGATGAGTTCGGGTCAGTGAGCACGATCTGGTCCAGGCCGACGTTGCTGGTGTTCTGCACCGTCAACCATGCTGTCGTCGCTGCGGCGGGGTCCAGTCCGACGGTGCCCATATCCGGGCTGAACCGCTTCGACTGCGTCACCTCGTAGGACTGGGCGACGATGCTCACGGTGTCGCAGTCC
>CAZIIX010000059.1:7963-11860 GCA_964539345.1 uncultured Actinomycetes bacterium
CTTCGACTGCGTCACCTCGTAGGACTGGGCGACGATGCTCACGGTGTCGCAGTCCGAGTTCACCACCGGGGTTTCGAGGAGGCCGCCGGAATAGGTCTGTTGCACACAGTCCTTCACGGTTCCGATGGCGGCGCCGTCGGTGACGGTCGCGGAGAATCGCGCGGTCACGGTCTCGTTGGGTGCGAAGTCGCCGGTCCAGGTGTAACGCAGCCCCTGCACATCACCGGCGTTCACGCCATCAGGTAGCGATGGGGTGCCGGCCGAGCTGTAGGTGCCCACCTCATGCCAGCCGCTGCCGTCGTAGTACTCAACCGTCAGCGTGCTGGTGCCGGTCGGCCACGCGGTGTTCCCGAAAGCCTGGAACGTGAACGAGTTCCAGAAGTCGTTCGTGCCGTTGGTGCCGGGGTCGATGCCATTGCTGTCCTCCAGCACGATCTGCGTGACGGGCGCGTTGGCGCCGTTCGTGCCGGTCAGCTGGACGTCGGTGGCTTCACCGGTGTTCTGCACCACCGAGGATTCGACGATGTTCTTATGCACACCGGTGCCGGTGCCGGGTTTGAACTCGTTCACCGTGAAGACGGCGCAGTCGGAGTCGGATGCCTCGCCGGTGGCAACGGTCAGGCAGTTGTTCACCTCCGCCGAAGTGATGGGCGTGCCCGATGACCGCTGCGTGTTGCGGAGCGTCAGCTCGATCGTCGTGCTCAGGCCCCGCTGGGCATAGCTGCCCGTGGTCGGGAGTTCCCCGCTCGCCAGGCTGTAGCGCACGCCCTGGACGTCATCGGCACCGTTGGGCAGGTCACTCGTCGGCGGTGTCACTCCGGCGGGGTAGGTGCCGACGGTCAGCCAGGTCGAGCCGTCGAAGACCTCGACGAGCCACTCCGTTCCGGACGGCGCGTTGAGCTTGCCGAAGCCGGCGAAGTCGAAGTACTCGAACGTAGCGTCGGAGCCGGTGCCGGGCTCGACGAGTGCGAAATCCTCCACTGGCACATTCGACGCGTTGCGGCCCTGCAGGGTCACGGTCGTGGTCGCGCCGGTGTGCGCGGTCGCCGAATCGGGGCTGAAGGACTTGTTCGCCTGGGTCGAGGTGCTGATCGCCACGACGGAGAAGTCTGCGCACGCGTTGTCCTGGACCGCGCCGGTGCCATAGTCGGTCGTCAAGTTCGCCGTGACGCAGTTGACGTCGTCGAGATCCCCGGTCACTTCCGAGTCATTGAGCGTGGTGACGAACGAGTTCTTGATCTCGTCCCCCGGTGCGATGCTGCCGGTGTAGATGTATTTCACGCCGACCACATCCGCTGCGGCGACGCTATCGGGAAGGCTCGGAGTGGCACCGTCGGCCAAACCCTCACCCACGGTGATCCAGTCCCCGGCCACCCGCACCTGGACGGTGGCCGCGACGCCGGTGGGCAGCGACAGCGGGCTGAACTCCTTGAAGGTGAATGTGTCGAAGGGTGTCGCGTCGCCGCTCGGGTCTGTGACGGTCATCTCCGAGGCGGGCACGTTGCCGCTGTTCTTCCCGCCGACCGTCATCGTCACTTCGGCGCCGCTGTTCTGTTGGGCACTACCCGGGCTGATCGACTTGGAGGCGTCCACGTCGGCCTGCGGGGAGGTCACGGTGTAGCTCGCGGTGTCCGTGTCGGTCTCGTCGGCATGGTCGGGGTAACTGGCCGCCACCGCCGCCTGGTTGGGGATGGTGCCGACCGGCACGTCCGAGCCGCTGCCGCGCAACTCGTCCCGCAGTTGCACGCCGGCGGTGAGCTTCAGTTTCGTTCCGGCGGCGATCGGGTCGCCGTCGGCGCGGGTGTAGACGACGGTGATGCCGGTGACGTCGGCGGCTGCGATGCCGGACGCGCCCGGCAGCGACGGGGTCTCGCCGTCGCCGAAGGTGCCGACGCTGACGTACCCGCCGGCGGATTTCACCAGGATCTCCGCCTGCACGCCGTCCGGCAGATCGAGCTCGCCGAACGCCGTCAGGTCGAACGAGTCGAACGGGTCGTTGGCGGTCGTCGCGGCGGGGTCGGGATCGACCACTGTCACGCTGCTGGCGGGCTGGTTGCCGCCGACCGTGGCCGTCAGCTGCAGCGTGGTGGAGGGGCCGGTTCCCTGAACGCCGGATGTCGCGGTGTCCCCGTCATAGTCGCCGGCGTACTCCTTGGTGAGGTCGACGCCGTAGGTGGGCACGATCTTCGACGTGGCGTCGGCACAGGATTCGGTGGCAGGTAGCGCGTTGGTGGCGTCCATCGTGGCGCAGTTGTGCGCGAGCGTGCCGTCCGGCGTGCCCTCGGGGAAGTGCACGGTGACGTAGATGTGCCCGGTGCGCCCGACGGCCAGGCCCTGCTGCCCGCTGCCGAGATCGGCGTTGAAGGTGACGGTGATCTGGGTGCGCTCCACGCCGTCGACGGTGACGGTCTGCTGCGACCACTCCGCGGGGTCGGTCCCGAGCGTCACCGGGCTGTCGAATTCGACCTCGGCCGGGAGCAGGTCGACGACCTGGGCGTCCACGCAGCCGGCGGCGGTCTGGGACGAGCAGGTGTACTTGATGTCGTAGGTGAACGGCACACCCGGCGCGAACGTGTCTCCGCCGCCGACGATCGTCTTGGTGACGCCGACGTTGGCCGTCACCTCCGACCCTGTTCCCCCCTCGTCGGCCGCGGCAACGCCGGAGGCGAAGGGCACCAGCAGCGCGACGGTCGCGAACAGCGCCAGGATCGCCTGTCGCCACGAGCGGTGGCGTCGAACCATCCGATGGCCGCGCGCTCGATGCTTTCCACGTACGGTCATGCTTCCCCCAAGTAGGCCGTCAACGGGCTGGCCCGGATCCGCGCGGTGCGATCGATCTCCGTGCGATTGGTCTCGGCGCGGTCGGTGCCGGTCGCGCCGCGATCCATCGCATGCGGCGCTGTCCCCAGAGCGTATCTACGCTCTGCGATGACGATACCATCGAACGGGTGATACAAACCATGGATGTGACGCAAATGATGGCGTACAGTCGCGGAGCGTCATTGTCCGACTACACGGCGCGCACCCGAGTGACGGAGGCTGGCCGTAGTCCTCATCGGTGACGAGTCACCGACGCTGAGCCTCCGGCCGCTTCGTCGAGTGCGCCGAGGGCAATCGTGGCGAGTTGTCCACAGGTGCTGTCACGCCGCCGGCCCGTCATGCCACGATCATGCTACGGTCATGGCATGGCGAGGGCACGGATCAGCACCACGGTCGACACCGATCTCCTGGATTCCGTGCGCGCGATCGGCGGGTGGCCGACCGACGCATCCATGGTCGAGGAGGCCCTCCGAGCCCTGCTGGCCCGTCACCGCGCCGGCGAGATCGACGCGAGCTACGCCGCCTACGACGCGCAGCCGCTGGACGAGCCGGACGCGTGGGGCGATCTCGGCTCCTTCCGCGCCGCGGCCGCGCGAACATGACCGTCCCGCCCGCACGCGGCGAGGTGTGGTGGTGCGAGATCGCGGACATCGGCCGCCGGCCCGTCGTCGTCCTCTCGCGCGACGCGGCAATCCCCCGTCACCGCCGAGCGCTGGTGGCCCCCTGCACGACCACCATTCGCGGGCTGGTCAGCGAGGTCGTCCTGGAGCCGGGCGACGATCCCGTGCCGCGTCGCTGCGTTGCCAACCTCGATTCCGTCGAGAGCGTCTCCCTGGCCGTGCTGGTCACGCGCATCGGGCGTCTCGCGGAGAGCCGCATGCGCGAGGTGTGCCGCGCGCTCGCGGTCGCCGTGGATTGCGCGGGCTGAACCCGCCTAACAGTGCGGCGTCGACTCACCACGCGCGACCGCGCCGGCTTCGCGCGGCGACCGCCGCACGCGAGCACCAACCCTGCGCAACCCCTACAGCGCGATGCCGACGTACTTGGTCTCCAGGTATTCCTCGATGCCCTCGGCGC
>CAZIIX010000060.1:0-11848 GCA_964539345.1 uncultured Actinomycetes bacterium
GCGCGTCGTACAGCGGCCGCAGGTAGGGGTCGATCTTCTCGTTGAGCGTGCCCGGGAGGAAGCCCAGCCGCTCCCCGGCCTCCACCGCGGGCCGGGTGAGGATGATCCGGTTGACCTGCTTGGCCTGCAGCGCCTGCACGGCCTTGGCCATGGCCAGGTACGTCTTTCCGGTGCCGGCCGGGCCGATGCCGAACACCACCGTGTTGGCGTCGATCGCGTCGACGTAGCGCTTCTGGTTGACCGACTTCGGGCGGATCGTGCGGCCGCGCCGGGAGATGATGTTCAGCCCGAGCACCTCGGAGGGGATTTCGGCCGCGGCGGGGTCGTCCGGAGTGGGCTGCGCCAGGATCCCGACCGTGCGCTGCACCGCATCGGGGGTGATCGGCGAGCCGGCCTGCTGCAGGGCGAGCAGTTCGCGGACGACGCGCTCGCCGAACGCGATGTCGGTGGCCGAGCCGCGCAGCGTGATCCGGTTGCCGCGCACATGGATGTCGGCGGCGAGCCGTTGCTCGAGTTCGCGCAATACCGCGTCCCGGGCACCGAGCAGGCCCGGCATCATGCGCTCGTCGGCGACGATCACCGTGGACTCGCTGCGGTCCTGGCGACCGCTTCCGCTGTGGAGCTGGTTCTGACCGCGACCGTTCGCCGCGATCGCGCTGGTATCCGGCACCTGGTGTGCTGCCCGCTTCCTGCCCCGCGAGGGGCGTCGTGGCCTCGGGAGGGATCCGCGAGGTTCGTTACGGCTGATTCTACCGGTTACGGACGACGGTAGCCGGGCTCAACCCGGTGGCCAGCTGAACGAGCGCCCGCCGAGTAGGTGCAGGTGGGTGTGGAAGACGGTCTGCTGCGCCCCCGCGCCGGTATTGAGCACCAGCCGGTAGCCGCCCCCGCCGGCGCGTTCGGCGATGCCCTCGTCCGCCGCGACCTCGTCGGCCAGCGTCACCAGGTCACCGACGATGGTCGGGTCGGCGGCCGCGCTGGCCGCGGCATTGGGCTGGTGGTCGAGCGGGATGACGAGGATGTGGGTGGGCGCCTTCGGATCGATGTCCCGGAATGCCACGGCTCGGTCGGTGCGGGCGACGATGTCGCCGGGGATGTCGCCGGCGATGATCTTGCAGAACAGGCAGTCCGGATCCGTGCGCACCATGCGGCCACCGTACTCGACGCTCACCCCGGGGCGACCGCGAGCATCTCCAGCAGCGCCGCGCGGGTGGTGTGCCAGGCTGCGTGCGCGGGATCGACCAGCTCCATGTGCCCCACCCCGGCGAGCCGGATCAGTCGCACCGGGTCCCCGGCCGCCCGGCCGCGCTCGACGTAGCGGAGCGACTGCGCGAGGGGCACGTCGTCGTCGGCGTCGCCGTGCACGCACACGACGCGCGTGCCGTCGCCGACGCCGGTCAGCGGCGACGCGTGCCGGTACCGGTCTGGCACCGCTGCCGGGCTCCCGCCGAGGAAGTCGATGACGGCACCGTCGCCGAGCGCCTGCTCGTGTGCGCCGACCAGGTCGAGCACACCCGCCTGGCACACGGCGCCGCCCAACCGCACCGAGCCCGGGCCGGGCGCGCCGGGGTCATCGGGCGGCAGGGCGCCGCGGTGCGCGAGCCAGCCGGCGAGCTGACCGCCGGCCGAATGGCCGACCGCGGCCACCCGCGTGAGGTCGAGCCGCCCGCGCGCCAGGTATTGGCCGGCGGCACGCAACCCATCGACGGCGGCGGCGACGTCGACCAGGGTGGCGGGCCAGCCGCCGGCCCCGCCGGGTCCGACGCGTCGGTATTCGACCGCCAGGGCCGCCACCCCGCGGCCGGCCAGGTCCGCGGCCAACGGCGTGGCGAGCGCGATGTCGTAGCGCTGCCGCCAGAACCCGCCGTGCAGCACGACGGCGACCGGCCAGGACGCCGCCGATGGCGGATCCGGGCGGGGCGCGCGCGGTGTCGGATCCCGCCGGGGCGCCGCCGGTGGCGTCTCGGCCGGCCCGGGCAGGTGCAGCCGGGCGTACTGGTCCGGGTGTGGCCCGTAGCGCAGGGTCCGGGTGATCATGTCGTCCAGCGTCCGGCCATGACGGCGATGGCGCCGAGCGCCACGGCGGCCGCGGTGGACGTGCGCAGTACCTCCGGTCCGAGCCGCACGGCGCGCGCGCCCGCGGCGGTGAACCGGTCCAGCTCGCCCGGCGACAGTCCACCCTCGGGCCCGACGATCAACCACAGCTCGCCCGCCGCCGGCAACTGCACCGCGGGCAGCGGCACCGCTCCGTCCTCCTGCAGCACCAGCGTCAGGTCGGCGGCGCGCATGGCGGAGACGACGTCATCGGTGCTCGCCAGCGGCCGGATCACCGGGACGCGGCTGCGCCGGGACTGCTTCGCGGCGGCCCGGGCGGTGCTCTCCCACTTGGCCCTGCCGCGCTCCGCCTTGTCCGGCGAGCCGGTCCAGCGGGCGACGCAGCGCTGCGCCTGCCAGGGGATGATCTCGTCGACTCCCGCCTCGGTGGCCAGATCGACGGACAGCTCCGAACGGTCGCCCTTGGCCAACGCCTGCACCAGGGTCACGCGCACCGCCGGGGCCGGGTCGATCGTCGCGGGTACCACGGTGACGGTGAGCGTGCCGCGGCCGGTGGCGGTGACGGTCGCCGGCGCGCGTGCGCCGCGACCGTCCGTGAGGATCAGCCGTTCGCCGGCGCGCAGCCGCAGCACGGTCGCCGCGTGCCGCCCCTCGTCGCCGACGAGCTCGAACTCGCCCGGTGCGGGGAGCTGCTCGACGAGGAAGACCGGCTCACCGCTCACGGGCGGATCCCGTCAACGGCTGGAGAACGAGCCGCGGATGCGGTTGAACAGCCCGCCGTGGCTGCGCGCCGCCAGCTCCGGCTGCTCCTCGCCGCGCAGCGTCGCCAGCTTGCGCAACAGCTCGGACTGGTCGCCGTCCAGGTGCGTCGGCGTGACCACCTCGATGTGCACGAACATGCTGCCGCGCCCGCTGCCGCGCAGCTGCGGCATGCCCTGCCCGCGCAGCGTGATCACCGTGCCCGACTGGGTGCCCGGCTGGATGTCCAGGTCCTCGTCGCCGTCGAGCACCTCCAACGTCATCGAGGCGCCGAGCGCGGCCGCCGTCATCGGAAGGTGCACGGTGCAGTGCAGGTCGACACCGTCGCGGGTGAACCGCTCGTGCGGCAGTTCCCGCACCTCCACGTACAGGTCGCCGGGAGTGCCGCCGCCGGGCCCGACCTCCCCCTGCCCGCCGAGGCGCACCCGGATACCGTCGCCGACGCCGGCCGGGATGTTCGCCCGGACGGTGCGCCGGGTGCGCACCCGACCGTCGCCGTTGCACTGCCGGCACGGCTCCTTGATGACCTCGCCGAAACCGCGGCAGACGCGGCAGGGGCGGGAGGTGATGACCTGGCCGAGCAGCGAACGCTGCACCTGCTGGGTCTCGCCGGCGCCGCCGCACGCCTCGCACGTCGTCGGCGCGGTGCCCTCGGCGCAGCCGGAGCCGTGGCAGGAGGTGCACAGGGTCGCCGTGTCCACCGTCAGGTCCTTGGCCACCCCGGTGGCGCACTCCTCCAGGGTGAGCTCCACCGGGATCAGCGCGTCGTCGCCCTGCCGGACGCGGGAGCGCGGGCCCCGCCCCCGGGTGCCGCCCATGCCGCCGCCGAAGAACGCGTCCATGATGTCGGACAGGCCCATCGCCCCGAACGGGTCGCCCATGCCGCCGCCGGCACCCGCGGCGCCGTTGGCCAGCGGGTCACCGCCGAGATCGACGACCTGCCTCTTGGCCGGGTCGGACAGCACCTCGTACGCGGCGGTGACCTCTTTGAACCGCTGCTGCGCCTGCGGGTCGGGATTCACGTCCGGGTGCAGCTCGCGGGCCAGTTTGCGGTAGGCCCGCTTGATCTGCTCCGGGGACGCATCCTGGGCTATTCCCAGTAAGCCGTAATAGTCGCGTGCCACGCTCTGCACCACTGCACCTTCCCACGGGGGCAGCCCCCGTCACGTCTTGTCCCATCATCCCCGATGTTGCGCGCCGGGCCACGCGCGGCCCGCCCGCACCGCGGTGCGGACCGCCGACCTCGATCGGCGGCACGCGGCGCGCCCGCGTCATCGACCGGCGACGATCTCTCCGACATATCTGGCAACAGCACGCACCGTTGCCATTGTTCCCGGATAGTCCATGCGGGTGGGACCGACGACCGCCAGTCCCCCCATCAACACCTCGCCCGTGCCGTAGCCCGCCGAGACGAGCGCCGAGCTGGACAGGTTCGCGTCGGCGTTCTCCTCGCCGATGGAGACCCGCAACATGTCCGGTCCCTCCAGCGCGGCCAGCAGTTTGAGCAGTGTGACCTGCTCGTCCAACGCCTCCAGCACCCCGCGCAGGGTTGCCGGCTGATCGGCCCAGGCACCTGTGATGTTACTGGTGCCGGAGAGCATCAGCCGCTCCTCCGGGTGATCGACCAGGGCATCCCGCAGCACCCCCGTCACGTCGGTGACCACCGATCGGTACTCGGGCGGCGCTTCGTCGATCACCCCTTCCAGGGCCTCGAGCGCCTCACTCATCAGGTGTCCGGTGGTGCGCGACCCGAACAGCTCCCGCAGGCTGGCGACGGCATCGTCGCCGACGTCCTCGGTCGTCTCGACGATGCGTTGCTCGACTCGCCCGGCATCGGTGATCACCACCAGCAGCAGCCGGCGCGGCGCCACCGGGACGATCTCCAGGTGCCGCACCCGCGCCCGGGACAGCGACGGGTACTGCACCACCGCCACCTGCCGCGTGAGCTGGGCGAGCAGCCGCACCGAGCGCCGCAGCACGTCCTCGAGATCGACTCCCTCGGAGAGGAACTGCTGAATGGCCCGCCGCTCCCCCGCGGACAGCGGTTTGACCTGGCTGAGCCGGTCCACGAACAGCCGGTAGCCCTTGTCCGTGGGGACCCGGCCGGCGCTGGTGTGCGGCTGGGCGATGTAGCCCTCCTGCTCCAGCACGGCCATGTCATTGCGAATGGTCGCCGAGGAGACCGCCAGGTTGTGCCGGTCGACGATCGCCTTGGAGCCGACCGGTTCCTGGGTCGCGACGTAGTCGGCAACGATCGCCCGGAGGACACCGAAACGCCGATCGTCCGCGCTCACCGTTCCACCTCCCATTGCCCTGCATCGTGCCACCGCGCGGCACCGCGGTCGCCGCTGGCCCCACGCCCCGGCCCTGCGGTCCGGTCCCGCAACCCGGACCGGCTGCCCGGCGGATCGGCTGCCCGGCCCTGCGGTCGTGCGACCGACGGTTTAGCACTCATGGATCGCTAGTGCTAATGGTAGTGGTCGCGGGCGCGCGATGCCGCGTGCTGCGCGGATTCGGTGGCGGGCATCGGTACGCTCACGATGCTGGCCCACGGGAGGACCACGGCGATGATCTTCAAGGACGTGCGCGACGGCCGCCCCTATGCCGACCACGGCCTGAGCATGCGCGACTGGGCGAAGATCCCGCCGCAGCAGATCCGGCTGGACGAGCTGATCGCCACCAAGCGCGAGTTGCGCCTGGACACGCTGCTCGACGACGATTCGACGTTCTACGGCGACCTGTTCCCGCACGCCGTGTCATGGCGGGGCGGCATCTACCTCGAGGACGGTCTGCACCGGGCGTTGCGCGCCGCGTTGCAGGGACGCAGCGTGATCCACGCGCGGTTGCTGGACCTCGACGAGCTGCTGCCGCCCGATGCGGGGCGCGACGGGCCCTGACCCGCGCTAGTCCAGCAGCCGCAGCGCGATCCCGTCGGCCAGCAGCCGGCCGCGCACCGTGAGCACCGCCCGGCCGCCGTCGAACGCGATCGGATCCAGCAGCCCGTCGTCGACCTCGCGGCGCGCCCGCTGCCGGCCCGCCTCGCTGAGCAGGTCCAGGTCGAGCCCGGTCGCCAGCCGCAGCTCCAGCAGCACCCGCTCCTCCCAGCGGGTCGCATCGTCGAGGACCTCCCGCCCCTGGCCCGGCGACCGCCGGGACGCCAGCGCGGCCGCGTAGGCGGCCGGATGCTTGCGGTTCCACCACCGGACGCCGCCGACGTGCGAGTGGGCGCCGGGCCCGATGCCCCACCAGTCGGCGCTGGTCCAGTACGCCAGGTTGTGCCGGCAGCGGTCGTCGGCGGTCCGTGCCCAGTTCGACACCTCGTACCAGGAGAGCCCCGCCCGGGCCAGGATCTCGTCGGCCATCAGGTACCGCTCGGCGAGCACGTCCGGACCGGTCTCGACCAGTTCGCCGCGCCGCACCCGCCGCGCCAGCCGCGTCCCCGGCTCGACGATCAACGAGTACGCGGAGACGTGGTCCACCCCGGCGTCGATCACGGCGCGCAGCGAATCGCGCAGGTCCTCCGGCCGTTCCCCCGGTGTTCCGTAGATCAGGTCCAGGCTGACGTGGTCGAATCCCGCGTCCCGGGCCCACTGCGCGACCTGCCCTGCCCGGCCCGGCGTATGACGCCGTTCGAGGACCTGCAGCACGTGCGGCGCGACCGATTGCATGCCGATGGAGATGCGGGTGTAGCCGGCCTCGTGCAGCGCGCGGAGCAGGTCCGGGTCGGTGGACTCCGGGTTCGCCTCGGTGGTCACCTCCGCGCCCGGGGACAGCCCGAACGCCGCGTCCACCGCGCCCAGCAGCCGGGTCAGCGGCCCGGCGCCGAGCAGCGACGGCGTGCCGCCCCCGACGAACACCGTGCTCACCCGGCGACGCACCCCGGTGGCGGCGAGAACCTCTGCGGCGAGGTCGATCTCGGCCAGCGCTGCGTCCAGCCAGCTCTCCGGCGACGCCGACGAGCCGAGTTCCCCGGGCGTGTAGGTGTTGAAGTCGCAGTAGCCGCAACGGGTGGTGCAGAACGGAACGTGCAGGTAGAGCGACAGGTCGCGGCGGGACATGCCGCGGTAGGCCTGGTCGGGCAGCGACCCGTCCTCCGGTACGGGATCTCCGGTGGGCAGCGTGGATGGCACCGTTCCATTGTTGCAATCGGTGCGAGTGAGAGGATCGACGTCATCACAGTCCTGCACATTCGGGAGGTAGCCGCGATGCCCAGCGACGACGCGTCCGCGTCCGAGACCCCGGCGGTGGTGCACTACGAACTCGCCGGCGGGGTCGCCACCATCACGATGGATTCCCCGCGCAATCGCAACGCGCTGTCCGCGGCGATGCGCTCGCAGCTCACCGCCGCCATCGAGCGCGCCACCGCCGACGACGCCGTGCGCGTGATCGTGCTGACGCACACCGGGACGGTGTTCTGCGCGGGGATGGACCTGAAGGAGACGGCCGTGGCCAAGCCGGGCGAGGAGGGGGTGCGCGAACTCCCGCGCATCCTCCAGCTGCTCGCGCACAGCCCGAAGCCGGTGGTGGCCCGGCTGGCCGGACCGGCCCGTGCGGGCGGGGTGGGGATCCTGGCCGCGTGCGATATCTCGGTCGCCGTCACGGGCGCGACCTTCGCCTTCACCGAGGTCCGTATCGGCCTGATCCCGGCGACGATCTCCATCCCGGTGTTGGCGCGGGTCAGTCCGGTCGACGCCCGGGAGCTGCTGCTCACCGGCGAGGTCTTCGATGCCCGGCGCGCCGAGCGCATCGGGCTGGTGAACGCGGTCGTCGACGCCGACGAGCTCGACAGCACCGTGGAGCGCTACGTCGACGCGCTGCTGAAGGGCGGCCCGACCGCGCTGGCCGGCACGAAGCGGCTGCTCGGCTCCGGGATCGACGACTCCGACGCGCGGTACCAGGACATGCTGGAACTCTCCGCGCGGCAGTTCGACACCGCCGAGGCGCGGGAGGGGGCGACGGCGTTCGCCGAGAAGCGCCCACCGTCCTGGCAGGCCGGCTGACGATCCTGCGTCATCGCCGCCTCAGCCGCGCACGATCGCCACGATGATGCCGAGCAGGATCAGGGCGGCCAGCGAGATGGTCATCCACCGTCGAACGACGGCGGGGAGCGGGCGACTCACCGGGTCGGGGCCCCGAGTGAATCGCATGACCGGCACTGCACGTCTCCCAGCCTAGAGGAGCCCGGCGCGCTACCGTGCGAGCTATGCGAGCTCTCTACGCCACCCACGCCGATCCCGACAATCCGCTGTCCGCCGCCGCGGTCGGCGACCGTCCCACCCCCGAGGTGCCGACCGGCTGGGTCCGGGTGTCGGTGCGCGCGGCATCGGTCAACCGGCACGACCTGTGGACGCTGCGGGGTGTGGGCATCCGCGGCGAGGAGTTCCCGATGATCCTCGGCTGCGACGGGTCCGGCGTACTCGACGACGGCTCCGAGGTGGTGATCTATCCGGTCATCGCCGACCCGGGCAGCGGCGACGAGACGCTCGACCCGCGGCGTCGGCTGCTCACCGAGGGCGGGCATCAGGGCACGATGGCCGAGTCGGTGATGGTGCCGGCCCGGAACGTGCTGCCCAAGCCGGCCGGGATGTCGTTCGAGCAGGCGGCCACGCTGGGCACCAGCTACCTGACCGCCTACCGGATGTTGTTCACCCGCGCCCGGCTGGCACCGGGCGCGACGATCCTCGTCCAGGGCGCCACCGGCGGAGTGGCGACCGCGCTGATCCAGCTCGCGGCCGCGGCCGGTATCCGGGTGTGGGCGACCAGCAGGTCCGAGGAGGGCCGGGACCGGGCGGTGCGGCTGGGCGCGGATGCGGCGTTCGAGACCGGCGCACGGCTGCCCGAGCGGGTCGACGCGGTGTGCGAATCGGTGGGCAGGGCGACGTGGGCGCATTCGATGAAGGCCGTGCGGCCGGGCGGAGTGGTGGTCTGCTGCGGCGCGACGACCGGTCCGGATCCGTCGGCGGACCTGCAGCGACTGTTCTTCCTGCAGATCTCCGTGCTCGGGTCGACGATGGGCACCCTCGAGGAGCTGCGGCGGCTGATCGCCTTCTGCCACGCCGCCGACATCCAGCCGGTGGTGGACGCGACGTATCCGCTCGCGGACGGCGTCGCCGCGCTCACGGCCGTGGAGGACGGGGCGGCGGGCAAGGTCGTCGTCATCCCGTAGCGTCGCCGGCGGCGGGGTCGGGTGCACCATGGGACCCATGAGCGATGACACGACGCACGCAGTGCAGGACATGGTCGCCGACCACTTCGGCCGGATCCGGGAGGCGGTCCAGCAGCTGACCGACGGGCTCTCCGACGAGGTGGCCGGCTGGCGGCCCGACCCGGAGGCGAACTCGATCGCCTGGCTCGTCTGGCACCTCACCCGCATCCAGGACGACCACGTCGCCGGGCTGGTGGGCACCGACCAGGTGTGGACGACGGGCGGCTGGCACGACAGGTTCGGGCTGCCGTTCCCGCCGGAGGCCCACGGTTACGGCCAGTCCAGCGAGGAGGTGGCGCAGGTGCGGGTCTCGGCCGAGTTGCTCGACGGGTACCACGCGGACGTCCATCGGGCCTGCCTGGAATTCGCCCGCACCCTCACGCCGCGGTCCCTGGAGCGCGTCGTCGACGACAGCTGGGATCCGCCGGTGACGGCGTCGGTGCGGCTGGTGAGCCTGACCGGCGACTGCCTGCAGCATCTCGGTCAGGCGGCCTATGTGCGGGGGCTGGCCGAGCGCGCCGGGGTCCGCTGACCCGGTATGACGAGGTTCCGGCGTCGCCGGGTCTGACGGGGCAGGTCGCGGCCGTCCGGTATGACGAGGTTCCGGCGTCGCCCGGTCCGGCAGGGGGCCGGTTGCTGCCGCACCCCCACTGTCGGGGGCGGTTCCTAGGCTGGCCGGTATGGACCTGACTGCGACGCACCGAGACCACGCCCACCGGGTGATCACGGCCTTGGCGGGCCCGGACGCGCGGCTGCGCGAGGACCAGCTCGCCGCCGTGCGCGGCCTGCTGGATCCGGGCGCGCGGGTGCTGGTGGTGCAGGCCACCGGGTGGGGCAAGTCCGCGGTCTATTGGGTCACCACGGCCATCCGTCGCGCCGCCGGGGCCGGGCCGACCCTGGTGGTGTCCCCGCTGCTGTCGCTGATGCGCGATCAGGTGGCCGCCGCCGCACGCGCCGGCCTGCGGGCGGCCACCGTCAACTCGTCGAACATCGATCGCTGGTCGGAGATCGAGGCCGACCTGGCCGACGGGCGGGTGGACGTGCTGCTGGTGTCGCCGGAACGGCTGGCCAACCCGGGCTTCGGCGCCCGCGTGCTCGACGCCATGGCCGGCTCGTTGGGGCTGCTGGTCATCGACGAGGCGCATGCCGTGTCCGACTGGGGCCATGATTTCCGCCCCGACTACCGGCGGGTCGCCGATACGGTGCGACGGCTGAACCCGTCGACGCCGGTGCTGGCCACCACAGCCACGGCCAACGAGCGGGTCACGGCCGATGTCGCAGCGCAGCTCGGCGAACACACGCTGGTGTTGCGCGGTCCGCTCGCGCGGTCCAGTCTGCAACTGGCCGTCATCGACGGCCTGACTCCGTTGGAACGCTTCGCCTGGGTCGTGGACAACGTGGCCAGGCTCCCGGGTTCGGGCATCGTGTACACGCTGACGGTCGCCGACGCCGAGCGGCTGACCGCCGCGATCACCGAGCACCACCGTGGCGCCGTGCCGGTCGCTGCCTACACCGGCAAGCTCGACGCGGAACAGCGCGAACACCTCGAGGATGCGCTGCGGCACAACCGAATCAAGGCGCTGGTTGCCACCTCCGCGCTCGGCATGGGTTATGACAAGCCGGATCTCGGCTTCTGTGTGCACGTCGGAGCCCCGCCGTCGCCGGTGTCGTACTACCAGCAGGTCGGCCGCGCCGGGCGCGGTATCGACCACGCCCCGGTGATCCTGCTGAGCTCCGCGGCGGACGGCGGGGTCTGGGACTACTTCGCGACCGCGTCGATCCCGCAGCCGGACCAGGTGCGGCGGCTACTGGCGGTGTTACCCGGCCCGGACGGTGAGCCGGCGACGGCGGTGGCGCTCGAGGCGGAGTCGGGGCTGCGGCGCACGCGGGTGGATCTGATGCTCAAGCAGCTGGCCGTGGACGGGGTCACCGAACGGAGCCCCGCCGGTTGGCGTGCCACCGGCACACCGTGGTCGTACGACGCGCAGCACTATGACGCGGTGGTCGCCGTGCGCGAACGCGAGGCGGACATCATGCGCTCCTACACCCATGGCAAGCAGTGTCTGATGCAGTTGCTGCAGGAGTCGCTCGACGATCCGACGGCGGCGCCCTGCGGCCGGTGCAGCGTGTGCCTCGGGTCGCTGCCGGCGGGTCTGCGGGCGCGGCCCGACGAGGCGGTCACCCGCGCGGTCTCGGGCCTGTTGCGCGGCCAAGCGCACACGATCGAGCCGCGCAAGATGTGGCCGGGCGGCGCGTTCGGCTCGCGCGGGCGGATCCCGGCGGCGGAACGGGCCGAGCCCGGCCGTGCGCTGATCTTCGCCGACGCCCCGGAATGGCGCGAACTGGTCGGGCGGCTGTTCTCGTCGCCGTCCGGCGCGGACCCGCCGGCGGAAGCGCTCGAGGAGATGGGGGCAGCCCTGGTCCGGCTGCTCGCCGCCTGGTCGCGGGGCGGCGGGTCCGAAAGGTGGCCGCAGCGGCCCGATGTCGTTGCCGGTCTTGCCGCCGGCGGGTATCGCGCCGTGACGGCGTCGGCGGTGCAGCACATCGCCGCGGCCGGCTCGCTCGAGGTGACGACGGTGGACGTGTCCGGGCCCGCGCCGCAGGACGCGACATCGGCGTCCGAGGCGGCCTGGTGGGCCGGCGCGATCGGCGTGCCCCGCCCCGCGGAGGTGGCGGGCCGGGCGGTGCTGCTGGTGGTGGATGTGACCTCGTCGCTGTGGCCGGTGACGGTGGCCGCGTCCAAGTTGCGCGGCGAGGGAGCCTCCCTGGTGCTGCCGCTGGTCATCCATCGCACCCCGTAGCGCCGGGGCCGCGCGGACCGCCGGCCGG
>CAZIIX010000061.1:0-11500 GCA_964539345.1 uncultured Actinomycetes bacterium
TCGACGCGCAGGAGACCCGCCGCATCCTGGACCGGCTGTACGGCTACGAGGTCTCGCCGGTGCTGTGGAAGAAGGTCATGCCGCGGCTGTCCGCCGGCCGGGTGCAGTCGGTGGCCACCCGCATCATCGTCGAGCGCGAGCGCGCCCGGATGGCATTCGTCACCGGCACCTACTGGGGCATCGACGCCCAGTTCGCCCCCACCGGTGCCGGCTCTGATACGGGCGGCACGTTCACCGGGGCGCTGGCCAGCGTGGACGGGCTGCGGCTGGCCGCGGGCAAGGACTTCGATCCGGCCACCGGCGCCCCCAAGGACGCCACCGCAGTGCTGCTGCTCGACGAGCGCACCGCCCGGGAGATCGCCGCGGCCATGGACGGCGTCATACCCGTCGTCAGCTCGGTGGAGGACAAGCCGTTCACCAAACGGCCGGCGGCGCCGTTCATGACGTCGACCCTGCAGCAGGAGGCCGGCTACAAGCTGCACTTCTCCTCGGAACGCACCATGCGGACCGCGCAACGCCTCTACGAGGGCGGATACATCACCTATATGCGGACCGACTCGACGACGCTGAGCCAGTCCGCGCTGGACTCCGCACGCGCCCAGGCCCGGGAGCTCTACGGACCGGAATACGTGCCGGACGCCCCGCGGCAGTACACCCGCAAGGTCAAGAACGCGCAGGAGGCGCACGAGGCGATCCGGCCGGCCGGGGAGCGGTTCCGCACGCCCGGGCAGCTGGCGACCGAACTGTCCGGTGACGAGTTCCGCCTCTACGAGCTGATCTGGAAGCGCACCGTCGCCTCGCAGATGGCCGACGCCAAGGGACGCACCCTGTCGGTGCGCATCTCGGTGGCAGCGGCCGGCCGCGACCTGGTGTTCAACGCATCCGGGCAGACCATCACATTCCCCGGATACCAGAAGGCCTATGACGACACCCCGGAGCCGGGCACCGATTCCGAGACCGCCGGCAGCGCGGGGTCGGGCAAGAAGAGGGCCCCGGCGAAACTGCCGCCGCTGACCGAGGGGCAGTCCCTGACCGTCGGCGAGGTCACCCCGGCCGGGCACACCACCAACCCGCCCGCCCGGTACACCGAGCCGAGCCTGGTCAAGGCACTGGAGGAGATGGGCATCGGGCGGCCGTCGACCTACGCGTCGATCATCCGCACCATCACCGACCGCGGCTACGTATGGCGCAAGGGGTCGGCGCTGGTGCCGTCCTGGGTGGCGTTCGCCGTCATCGGACTGCTCGAGCAGCACTTCCCGCGGCTGGTGGACTACGACTTCACGGCCGCCATGGAGGACGAGCTGGACGGTATCGCCGCCGGCCGGCTGCAGCGCACCGCGTGGCTGTCGGGCTTCTACTTCGGCGGGGACGTCGGGCCGACCGGTTCGGTGGGCAGGTCCGGCGGGCTCAAGCGCATGGTCGGCGACCGGTTGGAGACGATCGACGCGCGGCAGGTCAACTCGCTGCCGCTGCTGACCGACGCCGCCGGTCGGACCGTGGTGGTGCGCGTCGGCCGGTACGGGCCGTACCTGGAGCGGCCGGCGATCGACCCCGGGCCGGACGACACCGCGACCGAACGGGCCAACCTGCCGGACAACCTGGCACCGGACGAGGTGACCGCCGAGACCGTCGAGCAGCTGTTCGCCCAGGCCGCGTCCGGTGACACCGAGCTGGGCACCGACCCGGCGACCGGGCGCACGATCGTCGCCAAGGACGGCCGCTACGGGCCCTACGTCACCGAGGTCCTTGAGGAGGGCACCCCGACCAAGGGCAAGAACGCCGTCAAACCGCGCACCGCATCGCTGCTGAAGACGATGAGCCTGGACACGATCACGCTCGACGACGCGCTGAAGCTGCTGACCCTGCCGCGGGTGGTGGGCGCCGACCCGCAGTCCGGCGACGAGATCACCGCGCAGAACGGGCGGTACGGGCCGTACCTGAAGAAGGGCACCGACTCCCGCTCGCTGCCGGACGAGGAGTCGCTGTTCACGATCACGCTGGATGAGGCCCTGGCGATCTACGCGCAGCCCAAGACGCGGGGGCGCAAGGCGGCCGCGCCGCCGCTGAAGGAGCTCGGCGAGGACCCGAACTCCGGCAAGCCGATGGTCGTCAAGGACGGGCGCTTCGGTCCGTACGTGACGGACGGCGAGACGAACGCGTCGCTGCGCAAGGGCGACGACGTCGAGACGCTGACGCCGGCCCGCGGGGCGGAGCTGCTCGCGGAGAAGCGCGCGAAGGGCCCGGCGCCGAAACGGACGAAGGGTCCGGCGGCGAAGCGCACCCGCAAGGCCCCGGCGAGGAGCAAGTCCTAGGGCCGTGACGTGGTGACGACGTGGTGAGCTGGTGACAGGGGTGCTGAGGCAGCCGTGCGGGGGCGGCCCCATCGGGCGCACGGCGGGTGTGCCCGCCCCGTAGGGATCCGGGACGGGGGACGGGGACAGTGATCGATGTGAGACGGGGCGGAGCGCCCCACGGCCTACGATCGAGTTCATGAGTTCGCAGCCCGCCACCGATGCGCCGTTCCTCGACGCACTGTCCGGCGCGAACGGCATGGGGGATCCGCCGCCGGCGCCGCTGAACACCGAGGTGTTCCCGGATGCGCTGGTCGCGCCGCAGGAGGAGTTCTCCGCGCGGATCGAGATGCCCGAGGTCCCGGTGCCGGAGCTGCCGACGCCGCAGGAGCTGCTCGCCGCGGCGGAGGCGGAGTTCTCGCGGTCCGATGACGAAGGGGTCGGCCGGTACGCGTCCAGTGCCGAACGGGCGAAGGCGGCCCGGCAGGCCATGGCCGCCCGCCGGGACGCGGCCGTCGGGCAGCGACTGGAATCCTCCTCGGCGTCGCCGGGCATCGCCCCTGCGCCGGCGCCGGGACAGGCTCCCACCAGGGTGGCCGCGTCCGGGCACGGACGCATGCCCGCCGTCTACCCGCACGGGGGGCCGCCGCCGGGCGCGAGGCAGCAGTGGGCTCCGCCGTCATCGCCGCCGACGAGCCAATCCTCGCCGCCGGCGGGCCGGTCCGCGCCGTTGGCCGACTGGTCCTCGCCGCCGGCCGGCCAGTGGCCTGCCCCGCACCCGGCCGCTCGTCCGCAGTCCGGCCCCGGCACGCACCCTGCTGTGCACCCGCAGTCCGGCCCCGGGGCGCACCCGGCCGTCCGCCCGCACCCCGGCGCGGCGCGTCCGCGGCCCGCCGCCCGCAAGAAGTCGTCCCGATCCGGCGGCGCGATGGGCTGCCTGGTGTTCATCGTCATATTCCTGGTGGCCTCGGGTCTCGGCAAGGAGTTGCTCGACGCCCTGTCCGGATTGCTGAACCAGTGATGGCTCGCCGCAAGCAGAACTCCATCGGCGTCCTGCTCCGGATCACCGCCTTCCGCCGGCTGTGGATGGCGTTCTCCGTGTCCAGCCTCGGCGACTGGCTCGGACTGCTGGCCACCACCGCGCTGGCCGCCTACCTGACCAAGGACACCTCGTCGCTGGTCCAGGGGGCAGCGGTGTCCGGCGTCCTGGTCACCCGGCTGGCGCCGGACCTGATCTTCGCGCCGATCGCCGGGGCCCTGGTGGACCGGTTCGACCGCCGCAAGATCGCCATGATCGGCGACACCATCGCCGGCTGCATGTACCTGTCCATCGCCATCGCCGGGAACCTCACCTGGCTGCTGATCGCCCAGTTCCTGGTCGAGGCCGTCGGCTTGTTCTCCAACCCGGCCAAGCAGGCCATGTGGGTCAATATCGTGCCGCGCGAACGGCTCGCGGTGGCCAACCAGCTCAATTACGTCTCGGTCTACGGCATGGTGCCGGTGGCCGCCCTGCTGTTCGCGCTGCTGGCGACGGCCGCGCAGTTCTTCGGGGCCACCCCGGATGTCGACGCCAGCGCGAGCAACGCGCTGATCAGCGTCACCTCCGCAGTGGCGATCAACATCGCGCTGGTCATCGACTCCATCACCTACTTCATCGCCGCCTCGGTGCTGTTCTTCACCCGCAACCTGATCCCCGCCTTCCTGGATGATCAGCCCCAGCAACGCTCCGTGTTCTCGCTGGTCAAGGAGGGCATCGGCTTCATCAAGAACTCCCGGGTGATGCGGGCCATCTACGTCGGCATCCTCGGGGCGTTCGGCGCGGGCGGGTTCGTGGCCGGCGTGGCGCAGGCCTATGTGGCCACCATGGGTGGCGGCAACGCCGGCTACGGCATCCTGTTCGGCACCGTGTTCTCCGGGCTGGCGCTGGGCATGCTGATCGGCCCGAAGGTGCTGCCCGCGGTGCCCCGCCAGATGGTGTTCACCATGGGCATCGGGTTGGCCGGGGTGTCGCTGTTCGTCATGAGCCTGATCCAGGACTTCGTGGGCGCCGCGGCGACCTCGGTGGTCATGGGGGTGTTCGCCGGCATCGCCTGGATCACCGGGTTCACCATGATCGGGCACGAGGTCGCCGACCGGCTGCGCGGCCGGGTGTTCTCCTTCGTCACCTCATCGGTGCGGCTGGCGCTGTTGGCCACCATCGCCGTCGGCCCGATCCTGGCCAATGGGATCGGCTCGCACCTGATGCGCATCGGCTCGTTCGAGATGGTCTGGTCCGGGCCGGGGATCGTGTTGGCGGCGAGCGGCCTGCTGGTGATCGGGGTGGCCATCTTCGCCGGACGTCAGGTCGGGGGCCTGCGCGGGGAACTGGTCCGGAAGATCGTGCGGCGGATCGTCGGCGGCCGGCAGCGCCGGCTGCTGGACGCGGGCGAGAGCCAGCCGGGCGTGCTGATCGGGGTGGTCGGGGCGGACCCGTCCGCGACGGCGACCTACAGCGACGCGTTGGTGTCGCACCTGTCGACGGAGGGCTGGCGGACCGAGTACGTCGACGCCAACCCCGGCGAGCGGCGCGATGACGACTCCCAGGCCACGGCGCTGCGGTCCATGGCGCACCTGGCCGACCTGGCCAACGAGCGACTCTGGCCCGCGGTCGAATCGGGCACCGTCGTGGTGTGCCGGGACTACGGTGACGCGGCGGTGGTCCGGTTCGGCACCTACGCCGGGCTCACCGAGGAGCGCCTCATCCGGCTCGTCGACTGGGCCACCGGCGAACTGCGCCCCGACCTGGTCCTGCTGGTCGAGGACGGCGGGCACTACGGCCAGCGTGACGAGCGTGACGAGCGTGACCAGCGGGACGGACATGACGAGCGTGACGGGCGTGACGGGTATGACGAGGCCCCGGAGCCGGTCCCCGCGTCGATCGAGAGCGCCGCCGACCAGGCGGTTCCGGCGCCGATCGCGGAGGACGCCGCGGGCGAGCTGGCCCTGTCGCGCGACCTGGGCGACGGCGACGACGACCGTGCCGCATCCACGGAGACACTCGCTGCCGCTGCGGACGCATCCGCCGCCGATATCGCGGCCGACGCGGCCACGGCCGACGCCGACACCCCTGGTACCCACTCGGCGACCGACACGCAGGCCATCGACCCGGTGGTGGTCTACCACGACCTCGCGGCGGCAGCGCCGGAGCGCTACATGTCCGTCGCGCCGCTGCGCGGCGCGCCGGCGATCCCCGTGGAGATCGCCGAGCGCATCGCCTCCGTCCTGCGCGCCCACTCCCCGAAGCGCGCAGCCGCCTCCGACGACCGGACGAGCCCGGCCGCTGCCGCTGCACCGGCAGCGACGCCCGCCCGACCCGCCAGCCCGGGCTCGGCGCCGACCGGGCCGGGCTCGGACGGCAGCCCGGCCGACGGCGGGGAGGAACTGGTCGTCGACCGTCCGAGCAGTGCGATACCGTGACCGGGCGCGAACAGGAGGTGACCGATGGGTGATGCTGCCGATGACGGTGTCTTCGCCGACGTCGTCGGTCAGCCCCTGGCGGTCGCCGCCTGCCGGGCCGCGGTGGAGGCGGGCCGGGATGCCACCGGGACGTCGTCGGCGGCGGTCGGCAACGCCGCGTCCATGACCCACGCGTGGCTCTTCACCGGGCCGCCCGGCTCCGGACGCTCGGTCGCCGCCCGCGCGTTCGCGGCCGCGCTGCAGTGCGACCGGGGCGGGTGTGGCACCTGCACCGCCTGTCGCACCGTCCTGGCAGGAACGCACGCGGACGTCCGGGCCGTCGTGCCGGAGGGGCTGTCCATCTCGGTCCGCGAGATCCGGTCCGTGGTGCAGCGCGCCGCCTCCCGGCCGAGCACCGGGCGGTGGCAGATCGTGCTCATCGAGGACGCGGACCGACTCACCGAGGGCGCCTCGAACGCGCTGCTGAAGTCGATCGAGGAGCCGCCCGAGCACACCGTGTTCCTGCTCTGCGCCCCGTCCACGCACCCGGCCGACGTGTCGGTGACGATCCGCTCGCGATGCCGCGTGGTGACGTTGGTGACGCCGACCGCCGACGCCATCGCCGAGGTGCTCGTGCATCGGGACGGCATCGCGCCCGACACGGCACGGTGGGCGGCATCGGTGTGCGCCGGCCACGTGGGTCGCGCCCGCGCGCTCGCCCGGGATTCCACCGGTCGGGAGCGCCGCGCCCAGGTCGTGGCGATGCCCGGCGCGATGCGGACCGTTTCGGACGCGTTCGCCGAGGCGGACGAGCTGTTGGCGGTCGCCAAGGCCGAGGCCGCCGAACAGGCCGAACGGCGGGACGGCGCCGAGCGCGAGGAGCTGCGGGTCGCCCTCGGCGGCGGTGGCACCGGCAAGGGAGCGACCGCCGCGACGCGGGGCAGTGCGGGCGCGCTCAAGGAATTGGAGAAGCGGCAGAAATCGCGCTCGACCCGCACCGAGCGGGACGTCATCGATCGGGCCCTGGTCGACCTCTCCGGGTTCTACCGCGACGTCATCGCGCACGCCCTGGGCGCCGCCGCCGTCCCGATCAACCCGGACATGTCCGGCGACATCGCCGCCGTCGCCTCCCGCATCGGCGCCGACGGCGCGCTGCGGCGACTCGACGCCGTGCTCGACTGCCGACTGGCGCTGGAACGCAACGTCAAACCGCGCATCGCCGTCGAGGCCCTCACCATGCGGCTGCGCACCGGCTGATCTGCGCCCGCCCGGGCCCGTCGGTACCCTCACTATCCATGGGCATGCTCTGCGCGGTCACCCTGGTCGACCGGGGTCAATTGCACTACGCCGCACCCGGGGCGCTCACCCTCGCGGTCGGTGACAAGGTGCTGCTTCCGACCGACCACGGCCCGGTGGTGGGCACCGTGGTGTGGGCCGCAGAGTACGTCAGCGAGGACACCGACGGCTTCCCGACGGTGCTCGGAATGGCCGATGACGACGACATCGCCCGACAGGAGGAGCTGCGCAAGGCCAAGGCACACGCCGTCATCGCCACCCGCAAGCTCGCCCGTGAACATCGGCTTCCCATGAAGGTCCTGGCCGCGGACCCGCAGCAGGACACCGGCCGCACCGTCATCTACTACTCCTCCCCGGACACCGTCGACTTCCGGTCGCTGCTCCGTGACCTGTCCGCCACCCTCGACACCCGGGTGGAGCTGCGGCAGCTCGGTGCGCGCGACGCCGTGCGCGCGGTCGGCGCGATCGGCTCGTGCGGACGGGAGACCTGCTGCTCGACGTTCCTGAAGGACTACGAACCGATCACGCTGTCGATGGCCAAGGACCAGGACCTGCCGGTCAACCCGCTGCGCATCTCCGGGGTGTGCGGCCGGCTGATGTGCTGCCTGAAGTACGAACATCCGCTCTACCAGCAGTT
Source organism: uncultured Actinomycetes bacterium (assembly GCA_964539345.1). Classification (GTDB taxonomy): domain Bacteria; phylum Actinomycetota; class Actinomycetes; order Mycobacteriales; family Nakamurellaceae; genus Nakamurella. The sequence goes on from CAZIIX010000061.1 coordinate 7,660, forward strand.
CAAGAAGGAGGCGCCGGCCATCGGGGAGCAGGTCGACTCGCCGTCCGGCCGCGGCAGGGTGGTCTCGCACTCGGTGCCCACCGACTCCGTCGTGATCCGCCTCAACGGCGACGGCTCGCACCAGGTATGCCCGCGCGCCTCCGTCTGCAGCGCGCGCAAGGCCTACGACTCCCGTCATCCCTGACGCATGCCCGACGCGGGGTCCGGCATGCGCCTGGCGCGCCGGACCTCAGAATTGTCGTCGCCCGGTCACATCTCTATATCATTACGGAACGGGGGGGCGGATTAGCACGTCTTGACGTTGCAGTAGGGCAGAGTTGACAGTGACGTGCCTGCCGGCCGGCGGATGTCTGCGCGGCCGGATTGCCGTCAGGATGGAGCAGGGGTACGACATGTCGGTGGGGCTGGTACGCCGCGCTGTGGTGCTGGGCACGGCGTTGGCGGTGACGATCGTCGCGGCCGGATGCCGCGGGTCGATCCAGGCCGCCGGCCCCGACGGGATCGCCCAGACGCCGTCCACCGCGACGACGGTGACGGAGACCGAGGACATCGGCGATCCGGTGACGGTCGCGCCGCTGACACCCGACACTCCGCCGACCGACACGTCTGCGGCCGACGCGCCTGAGCAGACCACCTCCACGCCGGAGGGCGACACGACCCCACCGGGCGACACCTCCGCGCCCGGGACCACCGCGAGCTCGTCATCGACTCCGACGACCACGCTCGAGCTGCCCCCCGCGGCCGCCGTGACCGGAACCCCGGAGCTGGGAAGCACCGACGTCGCCCCGGGCGAGCCGATCACCATCACCGCCAAGGGTGGCACCATCGTCGAGCTGACGTTCACCAACCCCGAGGGCAAGAAGGTCAAGGGCTCGCTGTCGAAGGACCGCACCAGCTGGAAGCTCGGCGAGCCGCTGGGATTCGGCAAGACCTACACCGTCACCGGCGTCGCGGTGAACCCGATCGGCGCGCAGACCGAGATCAACGCCACCTACCGGACGGCGACGACCATCGAGCCCGTGACCACCACGATCACGCCCGGCGATGGGGCGGTCGTCGGGGTGGCGATGCCGGTCATCGTCCGCTTCGGCTTCAACCCGCAGGACAAGGCGCTGATCGAGAAGCACGTGAAGATCGTGACGGAGCCGAAGGTGGAAGGCTCCTGGGCGTGGATCACCCATGACGGGATGACGTATCCCTCGCTGGACTGGCGTCCGAAGGAGTACTGGCCCGCCGGCACCAAGGTGCACGTGGAGTCGAACATCTATGGGCTCAAGTTCGCCGACAATTGGTACGGCGGCGACGATGTCGCGGTCGACTTCACCATCGGGCGTAACCAGGTCGTCAAGGCCAACGCGAAGAAGAACCAGGTACAGGTCTTCCGGGACGGGAAGCTGAAGTGGACGTTCAACGGCTCCTTCGGCCGCGGTGACGTCGTCGGCGATCCGAACCTGGTGACCCGCTCCGGGATCCACGTGGTCACGAGCAAGCACGCCGAGTACACGATGAGCAACCCGGAGTACGGCTACACCGACGCCAAGGAATACTGGGCCGTGCGGATCAGCAACAACGGCGAATTCCTGCACAACAACCCGGGCACCAGCCCGTGGCAGCTGGCCAACGCGAACATCACGCACGGCTGCATCAACCTGTCCTGGGACGACGCGAAGAAGTACTTCGACAGTGCGATGACGGGGGACCCGGTGGAGATCACCGGTACCTCGATCCAGCTCTCCGCCGCGGACGGCGACATCTACGACTGGACCATTCCGTGGAAGAAGTGGCAGACGATGTCCGCGCTGGCGAAGAACTCGATCATCGAGTAGCGCGGCGCGGCGGTCCGGGCAGGGCGGTCCGGGCGGGGCTGCGCGAGCGTGACGGTCCGGGCGCGCGACACCGACCGTCGGCGTCATCGGCGCGGTTGCCGGTGCTGCGGCCGCGTTTCGGGTTTGCCGCGGCGACCGGTTACACTGGCTGACGCTGCCGCCTTAGCTCAGTCGGTAGAGCGTCTCACTCGTAATGAGAAGGTCGACGGTTCGATTCCGTCAGGCGGCTCGGCAGCGACACGGCCCCTCACCTGCGATGACAGGTGAGGGGCCGCTGCCGTGGGGGACGCCGCGCGTCAGACGTGCGCGTCGATGCGGTGCAGGAACGAGGCCATGGATTGCCGGCTGACCGGTTCCGTGGTCCCGTACCGGCCGTTGCCGACCCCGTAGGTGACTCCGTGCTTCTTCGCCCACGCGATGACCCCGCAGAACACCGAGCCGGTGGAGACGTCGCTGTACGGCTTGCCGTGGCAGGCGGGCGCGGCCCGGCCGGTCGCGATGCGGTGCAGGAACGCGGCCATGGCGCCGCGCGTCACCGGACTGTCCGGGCGGTACACCCCGTCGGCATAGCCGGCCGCGACGCCGTGCTTCTTCGCCCAGGAGATGTACCCGCAGAACGTGTTCGAGACCGGCACATCCGGGAACGGCCTGGCCGTGCACCGCGGCGAAGGACCGTCCGGGTGCACGATGCGGTACAGGAATGCGGCCATCGCGCCGCGTGTCACCGCGCTGCCGGGGCCGTAGTGGCCGCTCAGCGGCTTCGTGATCCCGCGGTCGGCGAGCCAGGTGATGTTCCAGCAGTGCGGGTTCGACGCCTGCACGTCCGGGAACGGCGCACACGAACCGACGGTGGATTTCGCGGAACCGCTGCCTGGATGCGGGTGGGCGACGATGCGGGCGTCGCGGCCGCCGTCGTCATCGCGGAACGCAATCGTGAACCGGCCATCAGCGGTGCGCTGGGACTTCTTCACCGTGCCGTTCAGGTGCAGCGCCACGGTGATCGATGCCGCGGGGGCCAGGGGATCGCGCGCCGTGCCCCGCAGGGTGACGAGGGTGCCGTCCTGGTCCCGGGTGGTGACGTCCACGGCGACGCGGAGCGGACCGGAGTCGGCCTTGGTCGCGCCGTTGAAGTGCCAGTAGCCCATCACGTTGCCGGCCCAGTAGGGGATCGACGGGTATTGGTACTCGACCACCTCGCCGAAGTCCGGTGAGGCGACGGCGACCGGCTGCCCGTCCTCGTGTCCGACGTAGACCATGGCATGGAAGGCCGGAGCGCTGCCACCGTGGCCGATGAGGATGACGTCTCCGGGCACCGGGCTGCTGGTCCGCGTGAAGTGTCCGGAGCGGCGCACGATGGAGTCGGCGGTCCCGCGGCCGATGTCGACACCGAACGCGTAGTGGTAGAGCTGCCGCACCAGTCCGGAGCAGTCCACGGATGCGCCGATCGGCGCCGGGTTCGGACCGTGACCGCCGTACGAGTACGGGATGTTCATGGTGGTCATCTCCCGCGCCTTGGTGACCAGCTTGGTCAACCGGGCGGCCGGGGTCGCCGTGAGCGCGGACGCCGCTCCGACGGACGTCGATGCCGGCTGCGTTGCGCTTGCGGGGCTCGCGGCCCGGGCCGTGGCTTGGGCCGCGATCTCCGGTGCGGAGGCTGTCGCTGCTGGCGCGGCGGACGCTGCCGGGGCTGGCTCGGCGGACGCCGCCGGTGCTGCTGCCCACGACATGGTGACCACGAGCGCGGTGGTCAGCAATGCGACCAGCCCCCGGGCCGGCCCTGACGTGTGCTGGTGGTGCGGCTCTGACCTGTGCTGTTGTTGGTGGTGCGGCTCGATCGGCATCGAGTCGTGCATCCTTCCCCCCGAATCTCACTATCGTGCGGCGCCCGGTTGAGACCGGCCCCGTGCGCGGTGCTCAGTCGTCACCAAGTCGTGCCGACTGGTTCCCGGGAGGGAGTGTAACAATTGCATAACGCAGCGCGTGTCGAGGGCCCGGCATCCCGGGCAGGTGGGTGG
>CAZIIX010000062.1:0-3821 GCA_964539345.1 uncultured Actinomycetes bacterium
TTGCGCGGCTGATTTACAGTCAGCTCCCTTTGGCCACTTGGGTAACCTGCCAGTGCCGGGTGAAACCCGGCGAGACACGAGAATACTAGGTGCGGGGCCGGGATCCCAATCGGGCCGCCGACCGCGCACCCCCACGCCCGTGCGCACCAGCCGGCTGACTACGCGGAGGACACAGCAATGGCCGATTCGTCATTCGACATCGTGAGCAAGGCCGACCGTCAGGAGGTCGACAACGCGCTCAACCAGGCGGCGAAGGAGCTCTCCCAGCGCTTCGACTTCCGTGGCACGGAGGCGCAGATCGCCTGGGCCGGCGACGAGGCGGTGACCATCTCCGCGTCGACCGAGGAGCGCTGCAAGGCCGCCATCGACGTGTTCAAGGAGAAGCTGGTCAAGCGCGGACTGTCGCTGAAATCCCTCGACATCGACGAGCCCGCCGCCTCCGGCTAGGTCTACCGGACGAGCGGCACGCTCCGCCAGGTCATCTCCTCGGACAACGCGAAGAAGATCGCGAAGCTGATCCGGGACGAGGGCCCCAAGGGCGTCAAGCCGCAGATCCAGGGCGATCAGCTGCGGGTGACCGGCAAGAAGCGCGACGATCTGCAGGCGGTGATCGCGCTACTGAAGAACGCGGACCTGGACGTCGCGCTGCAGTTCACCAACTACCGGTAGCCGGGGACGCGGCGTCAGGCTCCCCGCAGTTCCAGCGTGCAGCACTTGGCGCCGCCGCCGGCCTTGCGGAACTCCGAGACGTCGACGGGGATGGGCACGAATCCGGCGGCCTGCAACTGACGGCCGAAGTCCGCGGCCTGCTCCGGGACCACCACGTTGCGCCCGTCGGAGACCGCGTTGAGCGCGAACCACTCGGCGTCGGCGCGGGAGGCGATGATCGCGTCCGGGTAGAGCCGCTCCAGGGCCGCCCGCGAGCCGGGCGAGAACGCCCCCGGGAAGTAGGCCACCATGTCCGGCGCCAGCACGGACAGCGCCGTGTCCAGGTGGTAGAAGTGCGGATCGACCAGGGTCAACGGCACCAGTGGGACCCCGAGCGCCTCGGCCACCTCGCGGTGCGCCGCCGGGTCGGTGCGGAACCCGCTGCCGGCCAACAGGAGTCGGCCGGTCCAGAGCAGGTCGCCCTCTCCCTCGTTGGTCAGCGTGGGCATCACCACGTCGGAGAAGTGCCGGCGCATCCACGCCGCGTACGGGGCCTCCTCGCCGGTGCGCTTCGCGGTGGAGAACTTGGCGATCACCGCGGTGCCGTCCACGACCGTGCCGGCGTTGGCCGCGAACACCATGTCCGGCAGCCCCGGTTCGCCCTCGATGACGTCGACCTGGTGGCCCAGCCCGCGATAGGTCTCGAGCAGACCGTTCCACTGGCCCATCGCCAGGTCGCGATCGACCGGGACATGCGTGTCCATCCACGGGTTGATCGAGTACACCACGTCGAAATGCGTCGGACGGCACATCAGGTATCGCCGCGGTCGGGCAATGCGCGGCGGGGTGGAACTGGTCTGCGGCACGGTCATCGTCATAAACTCACGGTACGGCGGCGAATCACCGCATGACAATGCTCAAGCGTTGCGAATCGAGGTGCTCTTTGTTGCGTTTGGATGAGATCGACCGGCTAATCATTGCGTCGCTGACCGCTGATGCTCGCGCCTCGTTCCGAGAGGTCGGCGATGCCGTGGGCCTGTCGGCGCCGGCGGTGAAGCGACGCGTCGACCGCTTGGTGGAGCGCGGGGTCATCACCGGATTCGCGGCACAGATCGACCCGGACGCCATCGGCAGATCGACCCAGGCGCTGGTTGCGGTGACCTACGCGGGTAACGTCACGCCGGCGCAGATCCGGCAGATCCTCGAGCCGATCCCGCACATCGTCGCCGCCTACACGGTGTCCGGTGACGCGGACGTGCTCGTCCACCTGCGGGCCAGCGACATGGCCGACCTCGAGCAGGCACTCGAGACGATCCGCGCGACCGGTGTGGTGGCCAAGACGGAATCGACGATCGTGCTGTCCACCCTGCTGGATCGCAGCGCTCCGGCCTGACGGGAGGCCGGCTCGGGAACGTAAACTCTGCGAGGACGGAGGTGGCCGATGCGCAAGGGCGTGTTGCTCGCCATCGGCGCGTACCTCATGTGGGGCCTGTTCCCGCTGTATTGGCCGATGCTCGAGCCCGCGGGGGCGGTCGAGATCCTCGCCCACCGCATGCTGTGGTCGGCGGTCGTGATGGGCATCGCCATCACCGTCGTCCGGCGCTGGCGCGAAGTGCGGTCGCTGTCGGCGCGCACCTGGGGCCTCGTCACACTCGCCGCCGTGCTGATCGGCGCGAACTGGGGCGTGTACATCTACGCGGTCAACAACGAGCACGTCGTCGAGGCGTCCCTGGGCTACTTCATCAACCCGCTGCTGGCCGTCGCACTCGGCGTGCTCGTGCTCGGCGAGCGGTTGGCGCCGCTGCAGTGGGTGGCGCTCGCCGTCGCCGTGCCCGGCGTGGTGCTGACGGCCTGGGGTTCCGGCGGCGTGCCGTACCTGGCGTTCGTCCTCGCGCTGAGCTTCGGGCTGTACGGGCTGATCAAGCGCATCATTCAGATCCCGGCGGCGATCTCCCTGCTGGGCGAGTCATCGGTGCTGGTGCTGCCCGCACTGGGGTTCCTGGTCTGGCTGCAACTGGACGGCCAGGCGCACTTCACCGGGTACGGCGGCTGGCACATGGTGGTGATGATCGGTTCCGGTCTGGTCACCGCCGTGCCGCTGCTGTTGTTCGGCGCCTCGGCGCGGGTCCTGCCGCTGTCCGTGCTGGGCTTCCTGCAGTACCTGAACCCGCTCACCCAGTTCCTGCTCGGGGTGCTCTGGGCGGGCGAGCACATGCCGATGACCAGATGGGCGGGGTTCGCGGTGATCTGGGTGTCGCTGATCCTGCTGTCGACCGAGGTGCTGCGCCGCACGCGAGCCAACCACCGGCGGCGGGCCCGGCTGGCCGAGCAGGCGACGGTGCCGGAGAGCCTCATGGTGACCGCCGAGGACAATGACGGCGACGCTCTGGAGCTGGGTCATGCCGCCGCGGGCGGCGACGCTCCCGAGCTGGGCCGGGCCGCCGCGGGCGGCGACGGCGACGCTCCGGACGCGACACCGCAAGGAGCAGGGAGGTAGACCGCGCGATGGGATGGCGAGACAGGTTGCGCAGGCATCGCGATGGCAGCGCGGACGGCGAGCCGCGACCCACGGACGCGACCGGTGCCGTCCGCGATGGCGGCGACACGGGGACGGGCGGCGGCCCCGGCGGCGGAACTGACAGCACCCCCAGCGACGGCCCCACCGGCGGCCGCGACGATGTGACGGACTTCGCGCCCCGCCCCGACGGCGACTATCACTGCGCCGACCTCGGCCTGTATCTGCGATTCGCCCGACCGACCGTCATCGAGACCGACACCGCTCTGCCCGAGCCCGCCCGCGGCGAATTCACCGCCTCGGGCCGATTCACCGTGCAGCGTCCGTTCGCGCGCGCCGTCGTCTACACGGTGCTCGAGCAGCACGCCGACGCCTCCCTGGTGGTGCGTCGCACGGACACCAACGACCGGTCGAGCCACGAGGTCGCGTTCGCGTTCGAGCCGGACCCGCCACGGATCACCTGACGGATTCGGCGCCGACGAACGACACAGACGAGCGGTGCGCCGCCCGGCGCTGAAATCCGAGCTCCCAACGAGCAGTGTGCGGCGTTTTCGCAGGTGGAGATGATCTTGGTCGCAATGAGAGCTCAGATTTCGGCGCGGCCACACCTCCTGCCAAGCGCATGCAGGCCAGCGCGCGGACACCGGCTCGCCCGCGC
>CAZIIX010000062.1:3921-11331 GCA_964539345.1 uncultured Actinomycetes bacterium
GACACCGGCCCCGCCCGCGCGGCCGCCCGCACCTCAGTGGGTGCGCTGGACCACGAACGCGGTGAGCGAATCGAGCGCGTCCACCGCCGGCGACGGCGGGAGCTGCCGCAGCTCCGCCCGGGCCCGCTCGGCGTAGTCGGCCAGCGTCACCCGCGCCTCCTGCAGGCCGGGTGAACCGCGCAGCAACGCCACGGCCCGGTCGACCAGCGCGTCGTCGGTGATCGGGCCGGCCAGCAGCTCGACCAACTCCGGGTCGGCGTCAGGGCTGGCCAACGTGTAGAGCATCGGCAGCGTCCGCACGCCCTCGCGCAGGTCCGTGCCGGGGGTCTTGCCGGACTCGGTGGAGGCGATGTCGATGATGTCATCGGCCAGCTGGAACGCGACGCCCAGCGCCCGGCCGTAGCGGCGCAGCGCCTCGATCTGGTCGTCGCTGGCACCGGAGAACATCCCGCCGTACCGGGCGCAGGTGTCGACCAGCGACGCGGTCTTCTCGTCCAGCACCTTCAGGTGGTGCTCGATCGGGTCCTGCTCGGGCGGCGGCCCGACGGTCTCCCGGATCTGCCCGGTGACCAGCTCGGCGAACGTGTCCGCGATGATGCGCACCGCGTCCGGGCCCAGGCTGGCCACCAGGCGGGAGGCGCGTGCGAACAGGAAGTCCCCGGCCAGGATCGCCACCGAATTGTCCCAGCGCGCGTTGGCGCTGTCCGCGCCGCGGCGCACCTCGGCCTCGTCCATCACGTCGTCGTGGTAGAGCGTCGCCAGGTGGATCAGCTCCACGACGGCCGCGGCCGTCACCACGTCGGGCGATTCCGCGCGCGGACCGACGCCGGCGGCCACCATGGTGAACAGCGGCCGGAATCGCTTGCCGCCGGCCGTCATCAGATGGGACGCCGCACGGGTGACGAAGCCGAACTCGCTGTGCAGCTCCGCGGCGAGGATCTCCTCCACGCGCGCCAGACCGCTGGTCACTCGTCGAGCGAGGACCGGATCGGCCAGGTCGAGGCCGGGCATACCGACAGTCGGGGCGTTCACCAGTCCGAGCCTAAGCCGTCATACCTACGTTGACTACGACAGGAGCGGGAAGTGGACACTCATCACATCCAGGACCGGCTGGGGCACGATGCCCAGCAGAACCGTCAGCAGCGCACAGACGCCGATGCACACCAGCGTCACCGTGCTCGGCAGCACCACGGTGGGCGTGTCGGCCTCCCCGTCCGGTGAGGTGGTCGGGTCGGCGAAGTACATCATGACGATGACGCGCAGGTAGAAGAACGCCGTCACCACGGTGGCGATCATGGCGACCACCACCAGTCCGCCCAGACCCTGGTCCATCGCGGCCGTGAAGATCACGACCTTGCCGATGAATCCGCTGGTGAGCGGGATGCCGGCGAGCGAGAGCAGGAACACCGTCATGACCGCCGCCAGTGCCGGGGACCGCTTGGCGATGCCCTTCCAGTCCGAGACCTTCACCGCCTCGACCCCGCCCCGGCGCACCAGCATCAGCACCGCGAACCCGCCGATCGTGGCGAACCCGTAGGTGAGCAGGTAGAACAGCGTCGAGGTGAAGCCGCGCTCGGTGATCGCCATGACGCCGAGCAGCAGGAAGCCGGCGTGCGCGACCGACGAGTAGGCGAGCATGCGCTTGAGATCGGTCTGGATGACGCCGAAGAACGCACCGATCGCCATCGAGATGATCGAGATCACCATCAGCACGGGCTTCCAGTCCCAGGCGGCCGCGGGCAGCGCCACCTGCATCACGCGCAGCATGGCGGCGAACGCCGCGAACTTGGTGCAGGCGCCCATGAAGGCGCTCACCGGTGTCGGCGCGCCCTGGTAGACGTCCGGCGTCCACAGGTGGAACGGGCCGACGGAGGCCTTGTAGAGCAGGCCGACCACGAGCAGCCCGATCCCGGCCATCAGCAGCAGGTTGCTGCCGGCGTCCGCGCGCACGGCCGCGGCGATGTCGGCGAAGTGGATCGATCCGGCGTAGCCGTACAGCAGCGCGATGCCGTACAGCAGGATCGCGGAGGTGAACGCGCCGATCAGGAAGTACTTGACGGCCGCCTCCTGCGAGATCAGCCGCTTGCGTCGGGCCATGCCGCAGAGCAGGTAGAGCGGCAGCGACAGCACCTCCAGCGCGACGAACAGGGTCAGCAGGTCGGACGCCGCCGGGAAGACGAGCATGCCGCCCACGCCGAACAGCGCCAGCGGGAACACCTCGGTCTGCATCGGAGTGGCGACGGCGGTGGCCTGACGGGCCCGCTCCGATCCGATGACCGCCGCGGACTGGGCGGCGAACACCCCGCCGGGCTCGGCGACGCGGTCTGCCATGATCGGCAGCGCCACCAGCGCCAGGGCCAACAGCGATCCCCACATGACGTAGGTTCCGGCGTCGACCGCGACGGCGCCGGCGAACGTGACGGTGTAGTGGCCCTGGGTGCCGAGGATGACGGTGGCGATGCCGGCGGCGAGGATGGCGCCGACCGAGACGACGAGCTGCGCCCCGAACCGCTGCCTGCGGGGCAGCGCCGCCTCGACGATGACCGCCAGGCAGGCCGCACCGAGCACGATCAGCACCGGCAGGATCGCGACCAGGTCGATCTCCGGCATGGAGATCTTGTCCAGCCGGGCGAGCGGCGCCGCGTCCGGGGAGGGCAGCAGTGACGTGACGGGTTGCATTAGTTGCCCCCTCCATCCGTGGTGGCGCTGGCGGCCACACCCGGGTCGGTCGCGCCCACCGAGGACATGGTGGCGGTCACGGTCGGTGTGATCACCTCGATCACCGGCTGGGGGTAGATCCCCAGGAAGATGATGGCCGCGACCAGTGGCGTCACCACCGCGACCTCCCGCCTGTTCAGATCGCCGAACCGCACCCGCGAGGTCGGCGGCGCCGCCACCACGACGGTGGCGTCCGCGCCGGAGTGGCCGGTGCTCGGCTCGATGACGTCCTCGGTGGTGTCCCCGCCGGCGTCTCCCGCACTGGTGCGATCTCCCCCGGGCCCGTCACTGGGCGACGTCCCACCGCCCGCCGCGGATCCGCCCGCCCCGGGCTCGTCGGTGCCCTCGTCGAGCACGGCGGCGCCGCGCACCGGGCCGGTCATGGTGCGCTGGAAGATCCACAGCATGTACACCGCGGCCAGCACGATGCCCACGGTGCCGAGCACGCCCCACGCCGGGTAGCGCTTGAACGTGCCGATCAGCACCAGGAACTCGGAGACGAACGAGTTGGTGCCGGGCAGCGCCACCGTCGCCATGGTCGCGACCATGAACACGCCGCCGAGCACCGGCGCGACCTTCCACACACCGCCGTAGTCCGCGATGTGCTTCGACCCGCCGCGCGCGATCAGCATGCCGATGATGATGAACAGCAGGCCGGTGGCGATGCCGTGGTTGAGCATGTAGAGCACCGCACCGGTCATCGCCTGGGTGGTGAAGGCGAACACGCCCATGGCGATGAAGCCGAAGTGCGCGATGGAGGTGAACGTGACGAACTTCTTCAGGTCCGTCTGCATCGCCGCGACGATGGCGGCATACAGGATGCCCAGCACCGCCAGCAGCAGGAACAGCCACACGAGCTTGTGCGACGCGGCCGGCAGCAGCGGCAGGCAGATCCGCAGGAACCCGAACGTGCCGACCTTGTCCATCACGGCGACCAGCAGCGTGGACGATCCGGTCGGCGCCTCGGAACCGGCCTCCGGCAGCCACGTGTGCAGCGGCACCAGCGGCGCCTTGATGGCGAACGCGACGGCGAACCCGAGGAAGATCCACACCTGGGTGGATTCCGGGATCTGGTGGGCGATCTCGCGCAGCGCCGCCCAGTCCAGCGTGCCCTCCGGCAGTACCTTGCCGGAGGCGACGTACAGGCCGATGACGGAGGCCAGCATGAGCAGCCCGCCGAGCAGCGAGTACAGGAAGAACTTCGTCGCCGCGTAGGCGCGTCGGGGCCCGCCGAAGTATCCGATGAGGAAGTACATCGGGACGAGCATGACCTCGAAGAAGCAGTAGAACAGGAATACGTCCGTGGCGGCGAACACGCCGATCATGGTGGACTGCAGCACCAGCAGCAGGGCGAAGTAGCCGCCGATGGTGCGGCCCGCCGGCAGCTTGTCCTCCCAGGAGGCGCCGAGCACGATCGGCACCAGGAATCCGATGAGCGCGATCATCACCAGCGAGAAGCCGTCCACGCCGAGCGAGAACGAGATGTTCAGGCTGGGGATCCAGTGCACGCTGACCACCGCGCCGAACGGGTCGCTGCTGCCGGAGTCGAGGAACGAGCGGTAGTCGAACCACAGCACGACCGCGACCACGAACTCGACGAGGGCGAAGCCCAGCGCCGTGAGCTTCAGCGTGCGCGCCGGAGCGCCGTTCATTCCCGCCACGACGATGGCGCCCAGCAGGGGCCACAGCAGCAGGATCAGCAGGAAGGGGAAGCCGCTCACGAGTAGTTCACCACCATCAGGGCGACGGCCACGAATAACGTGCCCGACAACATCGAGAGTGCGTAGCTACGCACATAGCCGTTCTGCCATCCGCGCCACCATCGGGCGATGCCGACGATCGAGGTGCCGACGCCGTCGACCACCCCGTCCACCCCGCGCGCGTCCGTGTAGCTCAGCGTGCGGGCCAGCCAGACGCCCGGCCGGGCGACCAGGGTCTCGTTGATCGCGTTGCCGCCCACATCGGCGCGGGCCCACAGCACGATCGGATTGCGCGTCGCCGGCTCGGTGACCGGCACCGACCGCATGCCCACGTACAGGTAGGCGATGACGGCGCCGATGACCATGACGGCGATCGTGCTCCAGGTGATCACGCTGGCCGACAGCAGCTCCGGGTGCGGCTCGGCGAACGCGCCGACCGCGGGGGCCAGCCAGTTCACCAGCCGGTCGCCGGACGCCAGGAACGCGCCCGCGCCGATCGATCCGACGGCCAGCAGCATCATCGGGATCGTCATGACGAGCGGGGCCTCGTGCGGATGGTAGGCCCGCCCGTCCGCGGAGGTCAGGTTCTTCCACCGGGCCTCGCCGAAGAACGTCATGATCATCAGGCGCGTCATGTAGAACGCGGTGATGCCGGCGCCGAGCAGCGCCGCGCCGCCGAGCAGCCAGCCCTTGGTGCCGCCGGCGGCGAACGCCGCCTCGATGATCGGATCCTTGGAGAAGTACCCGGACAGGAACGGGAATCCGATGATGGCCAGGTATCCGAACGCCATGGTGACGAACGTGATCGGCATGCGCCTGGCCAGGCCGCCGAACCGGCGCATGTCGACGTCGTCGTTCATCGCGTGCATGATCGATCCCGAGCCGAGGAACAGCCCGGCCTTGAAGAAGCCGTGCGTGAGCAGGTGCAGGATGGCCAGGCCGTAGACGCCGGCGCCCAGCCCGGCGGCCAGGAACATGTAGCCGATCTGGGACACGGTCGAGTAGGCCAGCACCCGCTTGATGTCGTCCTTGGCGCAGCCGCCGATGCATCCGACGAGCAACGTGACCGCGCCGACGATGCACACCACAAGCTGCCCGGTCTCGGTCAGGTCGAAGATCTGGAAGCTGCGGCAGATCAGGTAGACGCCAGCGGTGACCATGGTGGCCGCGTGGATCAGTGCGGACACCGGGGTGGGGCCCTCCATGGCGTCCGGCAGCCAGGCCTGCAGCGGCACCTGGCCGGACTTGGCGCAGGCGCCGAGCAGCAGCAGGATCGCCATCGCGGTGACCGAGCCGGGGCTGGTCTGCGCGAGATCCCCGATGCCGGCGAACACGCCGGTGAACGAGGTGGTGCCGAGCTCCTTGAACATGATGAAGATCGCCAGGGCGAAGCCGACGTCGCCGACCCGGTTCATCACGAAGGACTTCTTCGCCGCGGTCGCGGCGACGGGCTTGTGTGACCAGAACCCGATGAGCAGGTAGGAGGCCAGCCCGACACCCTCCCAGCCGGCGTAGAGCGTGACGAAGGAGTTGCCCAGCACCAGCAGCAGCATGGCGGCGACGAACAGGTTCATGAACGCGAAGAAGCGCTGCCGGTCCGGATCGTGCTGCATGTAGCCGATCGAGTAGATGTGGATCAGCGATCCCACGCCGGTGATCAGCAGCACGAACGTCAGGGAGAGCGGATCCAGGTGCAGCCCGAAGTCGATCTGCAGCGACTCGACGGGCATCCAGGACCAGATCGGCACGTCGTGGATGCGGTCGGCCGCGTCGGCGCCCACGGTGGACAGGAACACCAGCAGTCCGACGACGAACGCGGCGATCACGGTGAGGCAGCCGATGATCGGCGCCGCCTTGTTCAGCGCACGGCCGCCGACCATCAGCAGCACCGCGCCGGCGGCGGGCAGCAGCAGGATGAGCCACGCCACGGAGCTCACGCCGGTCGCTTCCGGCGGCGCCACCGGTGCCGCAGCGACCTGCGTCGCAGCCTGTAGGGCCTCTAACACGGTCCTCCCCCGTTCAGTACTTCAGCAGGTTCGCGTCGTCGACGGAAGCGCTACGCCGACTTCGGAAGATGGACATGATGATGGCGAGTCCGACCACCACTTCGGCGGCGGCGACGACCATGACGAACAGGGCGATGACGACGCCGTCGAGGTTGCCGTGCATCCGCGCGAACGTCACCAGCGTCAGGTTCACCGCGTTGAGCATCAGCTCGACGCACATGAACACCACGATCGCGTTGCGCCGGATCAGCACGCCGACGGCGCCGATGCCGAACAGCAGCGCGGACAGCACCAGGTAGTGCGTGGGACTCACGATGAGCTCCCCTCGTCGGTCGTGCCGGGCTCGAGGTCGGTCGTGCCGGGCCCGACGGCCGGGCGCTCGGCGCCGCGGACGCGGACCGGGTGCTCCCGCTGCTCGATGTCGATCAGGCGCCGGCCGGACTGGAACTTCCGCTCGACGCGCTCACTCTCGGCGACCTCCACCATCGGGGACAGCGACTCGGGGGCGATCGTCCCGTCCGGCAGCATCGCCGGGGTCGCGTTGGAGCTGGAGGTGGCGTGCACGCCCGGCCCGGCGACCGTGGTGATGTGATCGGAGCGCATCCGGGCCAGTACCGCGCGGCGCTGGCTGTGCTTCTCGCTGGGCTTCTTCTCGACGTGCGCGAGCACCATGGCGCCGATGGCGGCGGTGATCAGCAGCGCCGAGGTCAGCTCGAACGGGAAGAGGTAGTCGGTGAAGATCTCCGCGGCGAGCGAGCCGACGGCGCCGCGTTCGGCGAGCGCGGCGCCCAGGCCGACGTTGGGCAGGGTGTCGAACGCGCGGACCAGCACGGCCACCAGCAGGCCGACCACGCCGAGCCCGACGAGTCCGGCCGCGATGCGTTGGCCGCGCAGCACCTCGACCACCGAGTCACCGGCATCGCGTCCGGTCAGCATCAGCACGAACAGGAACAGCATCATGATCGCGCCGGTGTACACGATGATCT
>CAZIIX010000063.1:0-2796 GCA_964539345.1 uncultured Actinomycetes bacterium
GACCACCGCCCCGCTACTCCGTGCCTGCGACGGAAGGACTCCGTGTGAGCCGAACGGGCCTCGAGATCAAGAACCTGAACAAGCGCTACGGCGATATCGTCGCGCTCCAGGACATGACGTTCACCGTCGCTGCCGGGCAGATCTTCGGCTTCGTAGGGTCGAACGGCGCCGGCAAGACGACCACCATGCGCATCGTGCTGGGCGTGCTCGCCGCCGATTCCGGCGAGGTGCGCTGGGACGGCCAGCAGATCGACCTGGCGAGCCGCCGGAAGATCGGCTACATGCCGGAGGAGCGCGGCCTCTACCCGAAGATGAAGGTCGGCGAACAACTCGTCTACCTCGCGCGCCTGCACGGACTGTCCTCCGCGGCGGCGCAGCGGGCCACCGACACGTGGCTCGAGCGCCTGGGGGTGGCCCAGCGCCGCGACGACGACCTGCAGGAGCTCAGCCTCGGCAACCAGCAGCGCATCCAACTCGCCGCCGCACTCGTGCACGACCCGGAGATCCTCGTGCTGGACGAGCCGTTCTCCGGCCTGGACCCGGTCGCCGTGGACGTGATGAGCGACGTGCTCGCCGATCGCGCCGCCGAGGGAGTGCCGGTCATCTTCTCCAGCCACCAGCTTGACCTCGTCCAGCGGCTCTGCCATGCCGTCGGCATCGTCGCCGCCGGACGCATGGTCGCCTCCGGCGCCGTCGAGGAGCTGCGCGCCCGCGGGGCCAGCAGCCTGGTCGTCACCGCACCACGGGCACCGCAGGGCTGGGCCGGGGCGCTGGCCGGGGTCACCGTCATCGCCGAGGAGCAGGGCACCGTGACGCTGCAGCTCGCCCCGGGCACCGATGACCAGGCCGTGCTGGCCGCCGCCCTGGCCACCGGACCGGTCACCGAATTCCGATGGGCCAAGCCCGATCTGACCGAACTGTTCCGTCACGTCGTCTCCGCGGAGGTAGCCGCATGAGCACGCCCAGCACGATCCAGTCGGATGCGGGAAAGCCGCACGCCGTGGGCGGATTCGCCGCGATCCGACTGATCGCCGGCCGGGAACTGACCACCCGGCTGCGCAGCAAGGCGTTCCGCATCATGACCTTGGTGATGCTGATCGTCATCGTCGGCACGATCCTGGTCTTCAACTTCGTCGGGGCCAGCGGTCCGAGCTCGTCGAGCGTGGGCGTGCTGCCGTCCCATGCGGCGGTGCTCACCCAGATCGAGGCGGCCGGAGAGTCGGTCGGGCAGAAGATCGACGGGTCGACCGTGGCCGACGAGGCGACCGGCCGCGCGATGGTCGCCGACGGCGACCTCGATGCCTTCGTCACACCGACGGACTCCGGCGACCTCGACGTGACCGTCGACTCCAGCATCGGCGGCGACCTGCGCAACGTGCTGACCGTCACCGCGCAGAACCTGGCGCTGAGCCACCAGATCCAGCAGCTGGGCGGCGACCCGGCGGCGATCGTCGGAGCGGTGTCGCAGTCCGGTATCCACGTCACCGAGCTCGCCCCGCCGCGCGAGTACAACGTCACCGAGCTGGTGCTGGGCATGGCGGCGGGCATCCTGATCTACCTGTCACTGATGACGTGCGGCCAGTGGGTCGCGCAGGGCGTGGTCGAGGAGAAGTCCAGCCGCGTCGTGGAGCTGCTGCTGGCGACCGTGCGGCCGTGGGAGCTGATGACGGGCAAGGTCGTGGGGATCGGAATCGTCGGGCTGATCCAGCTTGCGCTGCTCGGGATCGTCGGCGTCGGGTTCTCGACCGCCACCGGTGTGATGAGTCTGTCCATCTCCGCGGCGGTCGGCACCGTCGTCTGGCTCATCGTGTGGTACCTACTCGGCTTCGTCATGTATGCGTTCGCGTTCGCCGGGGCCGGGGCGTTGGTATCCCGCCAGGAGGACGCCGGGGCCGTCGTCATGCCGGTCCTGAGCTTCGTGATCGTCGGCTACGTCGTCGGGATCTCGGTGTTGCCCAGCGACCCGAGCAACACCCTCGTCGAGGTGCTCTCGGTGATCCCGCTGTTCGCGCCGACGCTGATGCCGATGCGGCTGGCGATGGGCGGGGTGCCGGGCTGGGAGGCCGCGCTGGCGCTGGTGCTGGCGTTGGTGCTGATCCCGCTGCTGGCCGCGCTGGCCGGGCGCATGTACCGCAACGCCGTCATCCACATCGGCGCGCGGGTGTCGCTGCGCAAGGCGCTGGCCAAGCCGGTCTGAGGTCGCAGGCGGAGCTCAGACCCCGGCGCGGGGCCGGCAGAGAGTGGGCTCAGGGAGTGGGGATCAGACCCCGGGCGGGGCCGGCAGAGAGTGGGCTCAGACCCCGGGCGGGGCCGCCAGAGGACAGGCGGCCAGCGGTCGGGCTCAGCCTGTGGGCGGCGGCATCGGATGGCGCGGCGCCCGCCGGGGTGGCGGCGGGGGCACGGGCTTGGCGCGGGTGACCGTCGACAGCGGCACCGTCACCGGGCCCCTCCGGGTCCGGACCGTGCAGGTGTGCTCGTCGATGGCGACCAGATCGCCGAGCGCGTCGTGGAAACCGTCGTCCTCGCGGCGCCGCACCACGACGCGGGTGCCGGTCGGTAGGGTGCGCAGCAGCGCGACGGCGGCAGGACCTTCCGGCATGCTCCCACTGTAGGCATCGGGCCGCCGGCACGGGTGCACCGGCACGGGGGCGCTGGTGCGTGGGCTGGCCCGGGTGCACCGGCACGTGGACTGGCCCGGGTGCACCGGCACGTGGGCTGGCCAGAGTATCGCCATGGCCATCTGAGCACAGCTTGGCTCCTCCTGGCATCGTGCGCGCAACGTGCTCGGAGTAGGCG
>CAZIIX010000063.1:2896-4570 GCA_964539345.1 uncultured Actinomycetes bacterium
CTCAGCCGCGCGCCGCCGCGACCGCCTGCTGCACCTCGACCTCCGTGTTGTACAGGTGGAACGCCAGCCGCACACGCCCGTCCATGACGGAGAATCGCAGCCCCGCCTCCCGCATCCGGGCGATGGCCCTGTCGTCCAGCGTGGCGGACACGATCGCCGAGTCGGACGGCTCCAGATCCAGGCCGGCGCGGAACGTGTTGGCCAGGCCCACGTTGTGGTCGTGAATGGCCTCGGTCCCGACCGCGCAGAGGATCTCCAGCGCCGGCGCGGTCCCCACCCAACAGTGCCAGGCGGGGGAGATGTCGTAGGCGCGCGCATCGTCGTGGATCCGCAGCGGCATGCCGTAGTACGAGCCGTCCGGGGCCGAATACCAGCCGGCGGCGAGGGGCCTCATGCGCTCCGCCAGTCGCGGGTGGCGCTGCGCGAGTGCTGGGTGCATGGTCAGGAACGCCGTGCCGCGCGGCGAGCACAGCCACTTGTAGGCGCCGACCGAGAGTAGGTCGACGGCCATGGCATCCAGCGGCAGCCACCCGGCGGCCTGGGTGGCGTCCAGGTGGATGACGCAGCCGACCTGCCGGGCGCGTTCGATGATGGCCGGGAGGTCGGCGACCTCCCCGGTGGCCGATTGCACGGCCGAGAGGCTGATCAGGAACGTGTCGTCGTCGATGGCATCGGCGAGCCGCGCGACCGGCGCGGTCCGCACCGTGACGCCGCGGTCGGCGTGCACCGCGAACGGGAAGACGCCGGAGGTGAACTCGATGTCCGGCACCAGCACGGTGGCACCGTCCGGGACGGCCGCGGCGACCGGCGCGAGCAACTGCGAGACCGCCGCCCCGGTGGCGATGCGATCCGGGTCGATGCCGACCAGCCTCCCGAACGCCGCCCGCGAGGTGTGCACGTGCTCCGCCCACGGAGCCCACGGCCCAGCGCCCGCGCGCCACTCCGTCAGGGACCGCTGCAGGGCATCCCAGGCGGGGCGGGGTGGCGGCCCGTAGGACGAGCTGTCGAAGAAGCCGGGCGTCACGTCCCACCACCCGGCTGCGTCGGACAGCGGAACGGGGGTCGGCACGGGAAGGCGGGTCGGCGAGGACTGCGTCATACCGCCATTGCATCATGCCCGGACGCGCGACCACCGACGGAAACGACGACGGCCGCGACCCGAGAACGGGTCGCGGCCATCGACGCCACTGCGGCAGGTCCCTACATCTTGGCAGGGCCAGGCAGCTTGAACGGCAGCTTCGTGCCCGCCGACTGCGCATACAGTCCAGCGAAGTACGCGACCGCCAGCGTCGTGACCAACACCGCGAAGGTGCCGAAGCTCGGCCCGGTCGAGACGGCCCCGCCGGTGAATAGTCCAGTTCCCGCGCCGCGCGCGATCGTGTGGATGAGCACGAAGATCATCAGCACGAACGAGGCCGCGCCGGCGTAGAACAGCCAGAGCGGTTGCAACTGCTGCGGTTTGACGATCTCGAACGTGAGCAGCGCGTAGGCGACCCCGACGGCCAACGCGACCAGGATCGGCAGCCACCACCAGGACGACCAGCCGTTGACGCTACCGCCGCCGAACCCCCGGACACTGACCGACCAGAACGGGAAGAAGCTGAAGATGAACGTCAGCAGCGACGCCCCCATCAGGCACCAGCCGAGCGTCGTCACCTTGGAGAAGTCGACATT
>CAZIIX010000063.1:4670-8699 GCA_964539345.1 uncultured Actinomycetes bacterium
GACCCTGCGGAGGCGGACCGGCAGGCGGCTGACCCTGCTGGGGGAAACCCGATGCGGGCTGCGGAGCCCCGGGTGGCGGCGGATAGTTCGGCCCCGAGGGCGGTTGCCCTGCGGCGCCGGGCTGTCCGCCGGACGGATTCTGTGCCGGGGGCGGGTAGCCACCGGGGGGTGGTTGGGTCACGCGTACCTCCTGCGATTCGCTCATTCAAAGTGAGTGATGCCATAGGTGCGGGCACACCTCATACCTGACCGTATCGTGGCCAGTGCAGTAATGGAAAGCGCACACGCACAGTTCGTCGGATTTGGTTCGTGCGTCGAGTCCGTTCCGACCTCGTGCCCATTCTCCGACAGGGTCCGTTCCGGAATCCGATCCGTCGCTCGGGCGGGTCCGTCCCGATCAGCCGCCGGCGAACGGGGGGAGCACGTCGAGCTGGTCGCCGCTGGCGATCGGCGCCGCCAGATCATGCACCGCGGTCGCGTTGTGCAGGTAGCTGCAGCGCTCGAGCACCGTGACGAACTCGTCGCCGTGCCGCCGCGATGCGGCCGCGATGACGGAGCCGATGGTCGCGGGGTCGGCCACGGTGATGGTCTCCTCGTCGCTGCCGGCGGCGGCGCGGGCCGCCGCGAAGTACCGCACGGTCACCGTCGTGGTCTCCGCAGCGGTGGTGGTCGGATCGTCGGTCTGTGGTGGCGTCGTGGCCACGGATACGTCGCCCATGGCCTCAGCCTAGCCAGAATCGCGCCGGCGTGGGCGCGGCGCCGGCGTGGCCATGACGCAGACTTGCCGAAAGCCGACGCCCGGCTGACCACTCCTTGCCGAGCGGGCGCCGCCGGTTGTGGGCCATAGTGGATCCGTGACCGCGTTTTCGAATCCGCAAGCCCTGGCCGCAGCGCTCGAGGAGACCGGCTACCTGCCGGACGACGGTATCTCGACCGCCGCCTACCTGGCGCGCGCGCTGGGCCGCCCGCTGTTCCTGGAGGGCGAGGCAGGCGTCGGCAAGACCTCGCTGGCGGTCGCGCTGGCCGAGATCGCCGGGTCGGAGCTGATCCGGCTGCAGTGCTACGAGGGCATCGACGCGTCACAGGCGCTCTACGACTGGGACTTCCCGCGCCAGGTGCTGCACCTGCGGGCGGTCGAGGCGGTGTCGTCCGGGAGCGGCGAACACACCGACCTCGAGCAGGTCGAACAGGCCCTGTACAGCGAGCGGTTCCTGCTGGCGCGCCCGATCCTGGCCGCGCTGCGCACTCCGAACGCGGTGCTGCTGATCGACGAGATCGACCGCGCCGACGACGAATTCGAGGCGTTCCTGCTGGAGGTGTTGTCGGACTTCGCGGTGACCATCCCGGAACTGGGCCGGATCGTCGCCGAGCAGCCGCCGCTGGTGGTCCTGACGTCGAACCGCACCCGCGAGGTGCACGACGCGCTCAAGCGCCGCTGCCTCTACCACTGGGTCGAGCACCCGTCGCTGGAACGGGAGGTGGCGATCCTGCGTCGGAGGCTGCCGGAGATCACCGAATCGCTCTCCCGCGAGGTCGCCGCGGCGGTGCGCGGACTGCGCGAGGCGGACCTGCTCAAACCCCCGGGGGTCTCGGAGTCGCTCGACTGGGCACGCGCCCTGCACGCGCTCGGCTGCGACCGGCTGGATGCCGAGACCGCCGCGCTCACCCTCGGTTCCGTGCTGAAGTACCGCGAGGACACCGAACGAGTCACCTCCACCGGGCTCGAGAAGATCCTGGCGCTGTAGGTGATGCTCCGTGGCAGGCACCGCGATCATCCATGACGGAGCTCCCGGCGGAGCCGATCGTCAGGGGGACACCGGCGCCGCCGTGCGCGACGGCACCGACATCTTCACCGGGTTCGCGCGCACGCTGGGCGCGGCGGGGCTGCGGGTCGGGCCCGAGCGGACCGCCACGTTCCTGTCGGCGATCGACGCCCTCGACGCGACCCGACCGCGCGAGGTCTACTGGGCGGGCCGGACCACCATGGCGTCCGAACCGGACGACCTGCCCGTGTATGACGCAGTCTTCGCCGCCTACTTCTCCGACCGGACCGGCCGCGCCCCGCGGGTTCCCCCGCGGACGCTGACGCCCACCACGGTGGAGATGCCGGTGAGCGACGACGACGGCTCGGACGGCGGCCCCGGCGACGACGAGGACATGGCGCAGGTGCGCGCCAGGGCGAGTACGAAGGAGACCCTCCGGCAGCGGGATATGGCCCGGTTGACCGCGGCCGAGCGCGCCCAGCTGGCGGCGATGATCGGGTTGCTCCGCCCGGGGCTGCCGATGCGCCCCTCCCGCCGGATGCGGCCGGCGAACCTGGGGCCGCTGGACCGGCGTCGCACGATCCGCGCCATGCTCGCGGCCGGCGGCGAACCGGGCCGGCCGCCGCACCACCGCGCCGGCAAGCGGCCCCGCCGCATCGTGCTGCTGGTCGACGTCTCCGGGTCGATGGCCCCGTACGCCGACCCGCTGCTGCGGTTCGCGCATGTGCTGGTGCGGCATCGGCCGGCCAGCACGGAGGTGTTCACCATCGGCACGCGGCTGTCCCGGGTGACCAGGGCGCTGCGGCAGCGCGACCCGGACGTGGCGCTGGCGGACGCGGCCGACGTCATTCCGGATTTCTCCGGCGGCACCCGGCTGGGCGAGGTGCTCAAGGCGTTCAACGACCGCTGGGGGCAGCGCGGCACCGCCCACGGCGCCGTCGTGGTGATCTTCTCCGACGGATGGGAGCGGGGGTCGTGCGCGCTGCTGGCCGAGCAGATGGAACGGCTGCACCGGCTGGCCCGTTCGGTGCACTGGGTGAACCCGCACAAGGGCCACGAGGGCTATCTTCCGGTGCAGTCGGGCATCGTCGCCGCGCTGCCGCACGTTGACCATTTCGTGGCGGGGCATTCCCTGGCCACGCTGGAGCGATTGTTGGAGGTGATCCGCAGTGCGTGACGTGTTGGAGGATCTGCTGCGGTGGTGGGAGGACGGCGAGTCGGTGGGTGTGGGAACCGTCGTCGGCACGTTCAAGTCGGCGCCGCGCCCTGCCGGGGCAGCGATGCTCGTCGGCCCGGAGGGGACCGCCGTGGGATCCGTCTCGGGCGGGTGCGTGGAGGGCGCCGTCTACGAGTCCGCCACCGAGGTTCGCGACGGCGGCGCCCCGGTGCTCACCCGGTTCGGCGTCTCCGACGGGGACGCGTTCGCCGTCGGCCTGACCTGCGGCGGCATCATCGACGTGTTCACCGAGCGCTTCTCCCGCGCCGACTTCCCGGAGTTCGGCGACCTCGCCGCATCGATCAACGCCGACGAGCGGGTCGCGCTGGCCACCATCGTCGCGGGCCGCGACGACCAGATCGGCCGGCACCTGGTCATCTGGGAGGACCGCACGGCCGGCACACTCGGTTCCGAACGCATCGATCACTCGGTGCGCTCGGACGCGCGCGGACTGCTCGCCTCGGGCCGGACAGCGACGCTGACCTACGGCCCGGACGGGGAGCGGATGGACTCCGGCCTGCAGGTGTTCGTGGCCGCGTTCGCGCCCGCCCCGCGGATGCTGGTCTTCGGCGCCATCGACTTCGCCACCGCCGTCGCCCGCATCGGCACGTTCCTGGGCTACCGGGTCACGGTGTGCGACGCGCGGCCGATCTTCGCCACCAAGAAGCGCTTCCCCGACGTCGACGAGGTGGTGATCGACTGGCCGCACCGCTTCCTGGAGAAACAGGTGGCCGCCGGCGCGCTCGACCAGCGCACCGTCATCTGCGTGCTCACCCACGACCCGAAGTTCGACGTGCCGGTCCTGCAGGCGGCGCTGCCGCTGGACGTCGCCTACATCGGCGCGATGGGCTCGCGGCGCACCCACGACGACCGGCTGGAGCGGCTGCGCGCCGCCGGCGTGCCGGAGGACCAGATCGGCAAGCTGGTCTCGCCGATCGGGCTGAACCTGGGGGCGCGCACCCCGGAGGAGACCGCGGTGTCGATCGCCGCGGAGATCATCGCGCAGACCTGGTCCGGCGATGCGACGCCGCTGTCCGAGACCGAGGGGCC
>CAZIIX010000063.1:8799-11092 GCA_964539345.1 uncultured Actinomycetes bacterium
CCGCCGATGTACGACATCTCCACGTGCTTGCCGGAGCGCCGCAGCTCGTCGGTGAGCGAGGACCGGATCTCCGAGTACCGGTCGGTGCGCGCCCGCCAGATGGACGCCATCGCGTCCGACAGCTCCGCGTCGCTGCAGCCGGAGCGCATCATGCCCCGCAGGTCGTGACCCGACTCGGCGAACAGGCAGGTGTAGAGCTTGCCCTCGGTGGAGATCCGCACCCGCGTGCAGGTGCCGCAGAACGGCGCCGTCACCGACGAGATCACGCCGATCTCGCCGCCGCCGTCGACATAGCGCCAGCGGCTGGCCACCTCGCCGACGTACTCCGAGTCGACCGGCTCCAGCGGCAGCACCGCGTTGATCTTCTGCACGATCTCCCGGGACGGGACGACGTCATCCATCCGCCACCCGTTGGTCGTGCCGACGTCCATGAACTCGATGAACCGCAGCACGAACGGCGTGCCATGGAAGTGCTCCGCGAGCGCGACGATGTCGTGGTCGTTCAGGCCGCGCTTGACCACCACATTGATCTTGATCGGGCCGAGGCCGACCTGCTGGGCCACGTCGATCGCGTGCAGCACCTTGGACACCGGGAAGTTGACGTCGTTCATCGCGCGGAACGTCTCATCGTCCAGCGAATCCAGCGAGACCGTGACCCGCTGCAGGCCTGCGTCATACAGGGATTGGGCCTTGACGGCCAGGGCGGACCCGTTCGTGGTCAGCGCGATGTCCAGCGGCTTGCCCTCGTCGGTCCGCATGGCGGCCAGGTTCGAGATCAACTCCTCGATGCCCTTGCGCAGCAACGGTTCCCCGCCGGTCAGTCGGATCTTGCGGACGCCGTGCTGCACCCCGATCCGGGCCAGGCGGGTGATCTCCTCGAACGTGAGGATCTCCGCCCGGTCCATGAAGGCGTAGTCGCGGCCGAAGATCTCCTTGGGCATGCAGTAGACGCAGCGGAAGTTGCACCGGTCGGTGACGGAAATCCGCATATCGCGCAGCGCCCGCCCGCGCGTGTCGATGACCCGGTCACTCATGCCCCCCAGCCTAGGCCACATTTTCCTGGATGGACCCGTGAAAACCACGACCGTGACGCGGCGCACGCCCGGCGGCTGCGGCAGACTGGAAGGCACAGTGGTGCCGGATCACCGAATGTGCGCACGACCCGGGCCGGCCGTCGAGGTGTAGGGGTATGACGATGGGACGGATCACCAGGCGACGGCGAGTGGTGCGCCACCGGCTGGGCCGGGCGGCGGTGCGCGCCGAGGACACGCTCACCGTCGAGGAGCCGCTGGACATCCGGGTGGGCGGCCGCCCGCTGACGCTGACCATGCGCACCCCCGGCCATGACATCGAGCTGGCCATCGGCTTCCTGCTCTCCGAGGGCATCGTCACCTCCGGCGACCAGGTCGCGATGGGCCAGTACTGCGCCGGAGCCACCGACGACGGCGTCAACACCTACAACGTCCTGGACATCACACTGACCCCCGGGACGCCGGCGCCCGATCCGGCCCTCGCCCGGAACTTCTACACCTCCAGCTCGTGCGGGCTGTGTGGCAAGGCGAGTATCGACGCGGTCCGCACCAAGGGCGCGTTCGACCTGGCCGACGATCCGCTGCGCGTCGCCGCCGACCGGCTGGTGGACCTGCCCGACCGGCTGCGCGAGCAGCAGTCGGTGTTCGACCAGACCGGCGGGCTGCACGCGGCGGGCCTGTTCGACGGCAGCACCGGCGAGTTGCTGGCCGTCCGCGAGGACGTCGGCCGGCACAATGCCGTCGACAAGGTGGTCGGATGGGCCGCCCAGCAGGGTCTGATCCCGCTGAAGTCGACCGTGCTGATGGTGTCCGGCCGGGCGAGCTTCGAGCTGGTGCAGAAGGCCGCCATGGCCGGGATCCCGATGCTCGCGGCCGTGTCCGCGCCGTCCTCGCTCGCCGCGGAACTCGCCGATGACGTCGGCATGACCCTGGTCGGTTTCGTGCGCGACCGGTCGTTGGTGGTCTACGCGGGAGCAGACCGGGTTTTGGATCCGCAATAGCGGCCGGATCCACCGGTCTACGACGCATCTGCGGTTCGCCGGCGCCCCCTGTTGCGGACCCGCCCGCCGGGGTGCATGGTCATGTGAAGCGGGTCACTCGCTGCGCCCCAGGTGCATGCGAACGGGTGCCCGGATCCTTTCATCGGGCAAGGGAGAACTGATGGCGTCGATATCAGTCACGGTGGACGGGACCACCTATCGCGACGAGGTGGAGCCGCGCATGCTGCTCGTCCAGTATTTGCGCGAGAAGGTCGGTAAGAC
>CAZIIX010000064.1:0-2914 GCA_964539345.1 uncultured Actinomycetes bacterium
TGGACAAGGCGCCCGGCCTGGCCGAGGCCATCGACTGGGTCTCGGCGCTGGCCGCGATCGGCGCGACGGAGCTGGTGCGCGACGACATCGTGGCGTCGCTGGGCAACATCGCCAAGACCCAGGGCGACCGGGAAGCGGTGCTGGCCGCCGCGGACGCGTTCGGCGTCGCCGACCATGGCCGCTGAGAACGGCGCAGGGCACGGACGGGTGGGTGCTCCGTGTGCCCGGCCGGGCCCGCGGTCCGGGGTGTTGCGCGGCGTCGACCGCGCGGCGTTCGCCGTCGCGCTGAGCGGGCGGTTGCGTCGAGCCGGTATGACGGTGGACCTGACCTGCAGCGCCACCCTGGTCGACGCGCTCGGCATCGCGCCGCCGTCGACCCGGCAGCAGCTGTACTGGGCGTGCCGGATCGCCCTGGTCAAGCGGCACGAGGAACTGGCCACGTTCGACCGCGTGTTCGCCGCCGTGTTCGCCGATGCGGTGCTCGCGATGGACCCGGCCGCGCGGCGCCGGCCGCAGATCGCGCCGGCCGCGCGACCGGAGGATGCCTACCACGGGCTGCCGGTCGGGCAGGGCTCCGCAGGTTCGTCCACCGAACTTCCCTGGGCGACACTGCCGGCCGTGGTGGGGCCGGCGAGCGCCGCCGACGACGATGCCCCGGCGGTCCCGCTGCCGCTGCCCACGGCTGCGTCATACCTGGCCGACGTGCCGTTCGACGAGTTCGATCCGCGCGACATGGCCGTGCTGGAACAGACTCTCACCCGGGCATCCGCCCGGTGGCCGCGGCGGCGCACCAGGCGCACGACGGTCGGACGCAGCGGCCGGTCGGTGGGGCTGCGTGCGACCATGGCGCACAGCCGCCGCACGGGTTTCGAGCCGGCGACCCTGATGATGCTGCGACCCCGCTACCGCCCGCGGCGCATCGTCATGCTCTGCGACGTCAGCGCGTCGATGCGCGCGCAGGCCACCGCGTACCTGCATCTGATGCGGGCGTTGGTGCGCACCACCGATGCCGAGGTCTTCGCGTTCGCCACCGGAATGACGCGACTGACTCCCGCGCTGGCGCACCGCTCCCCCGCCGAGGCGGTGGCCGCCGCGACGCAGGCCGTGGCCGATCGGTTCGGCGGCACCCGCATCGGCAGCAACGTCGCCGAGCTGCTCGCCGGTCGCTACCGCGATCTGGTGCGCGGCGCCATCGTGCTGATCGGATCGGACGGGTGGGACGCCGATGAACCGGAGGTGCTGGAACGCGCGATGGTGCGGCTGCGGCGGCGGGCGCACCGCGTGGTGTGGATCAATCCGCGGGCAGCGGCGCCCGGGTTCCGGCCGGCGGTGAGCGGGATGGCGGCGGCGCTGCCCCACTGTGACCGGATGGTGCCGGGCGCGACCCTGACCGACCTGCTGCACGTCATCGCCGTCGTCTGCGAGGAGGCGACGGGTACGGCCGCGGATCGCGCCTCCTAGCTCCACAGGGTGATGTGGATCGCCGGGCGGAACCGGCCGACCGTGACACCGCTGCCCTTCAACATGGCCTGGATCGCGCGCGGCGTGCTGACGAAGCGGGTGAGCTCCGCCGCGGCCGGCGACACGGAACTGCCCGACAGGGTGCGGATTCCCCAACTGCCGACCGCTTCGAACGCCTCGCCCGGGACGCGGACCAGGTCGCCGGCGCCGATGTCGTCGGCCGCCGCGAATGCCACCACCAGCGCGACACCATGGCCGCGTTTGGCCTGGGCGACCGCGGCCTCCTGACTCTGGAAGATCTGCTGGTGCGCCTCGGGGATCCCGATGCGGCGCACCAGGCCCGGCACGATCCCGAGCCGACCGGTCGCGGCGGGCCCCAGCAGCCACGACTGCTGCCGCAGCTCCGCGACACCCGGGCTGCGGCCGGCCAGCGGGTGGGACGCCGACACCACCGGGATCACCCGGTATTTCAGGAACGGGCGGGTGCTGATGCCCTCGCCGGTCCGGTCGACGTAGGGGCCGATCGCCGCGTCCACGACGCGGTTGCGCAGCAGTTCGTCGAACGTGATGGCACGGTGCACGCTCATCTCGACGGTCAGGTCATTGGCGCGGCTGGCGAACAGCTCGATCAGGCCCGGCGCGGCGTGCTCGGCGAACAGCGTCGACGTCGCCAGACGGAGCAGACGTCGACCCTGCCCGGCCTGGCTGACCTCACGGATCGTCCGATCCGTCAGGCCGAGCAGTTCCGCCGCCCGGCTCGCGAGCCGCAGCCCACCGGGGGTGAACGCCAGGCCCGCCCCGGTCCGGGTGAAGAGCTGGTCGCCGAGTTCGTTGCGCAGTGCGCGGATGTGCAGCGAGATCGCGGACTCGCTGACCCCGAGCTCGGCGGCCGCGGCCTTGACCGAGCCGAGCCGTACCACGGCCGCGAACGCGCGGAGCTGGGTCGATGTCACCGCACCACCTTCGAGTCCGGATGCGACGGAATATCCCTACCATGCCACGGGATCGGCCGCTCCGCCCCACGGGACAGCACTCGGCGCTCCGGGCCGCGCGGGTCGGCCGCTGGTCCGGTCCGTTAGGGTGTCGATGACGACGCCCGCACGGGAGGATCGATGCGGAGAGCCTGGTGGCACTCGATGCCATGGCAGATCGGCGAGTGGATCGCGTTCCTGATCGGGTGCGCGGTGATTATCGCGGTGGTGCTTGCGGTTTCGCTCGTCTTCCGCCTGGTGTTCCGCACCGTGGGCACGGGGCACCATTGGGCGACGTTGTTGCGCGGGCGGCTCCGCTATCCCATCAGCGCGGTCGTCGTGAGCGTGATGCTGTGGATCAATCTGGTGACCACGGTCGTCCCGCCCGATGCGCAGCCGCTGGTCCGTCATATCTTCGTCATCGCCGTCATTCTCTCGGTGACGTGGCTGGTGGGAACGGTCGTCACCTATCTCCTGGACGT
>CAZIIX010000064.1:3014-11057 GCA_964539345.1 uncultured Actinomycetes bacterium
TCATTCTCTCGGTGACGTGGCTGGTGGGAACGGTCGTCACCTATCTCCTGGACGTGACGCTGTCCCGGTTCTCCGACGACGCGTCGTCCGGGTGGCGGGCGCGGCGGGCGCGCACCCAGGTCATGGTGGTGCGCCGGTTGACGGTCGCGATCATGGTGATCATCGGCGTCGGCGCCTCGCTGCTGACCTTCCCCGGGGTGCGCGGGGTCGGCGCGACCGTCCTCGCCTCCGCCGGTGTGGTCTCGATCGTCCTCGGGCTCGCCGCGCAATCCACGTTGGGCAACGTGTTCGCCGGGGTGCAACTGGCGTTCTCCGGCGCGCTGCGACTGGACGACACTGTGGTCGTGGACGGCGCGTGGGGCTACATCGAGGAGATCACCCTCACCTATGTGGTCGTGCGCATCTGGGACGAGCGCCGGCTCGTCGTACCCACCACGTTCTTCACCCAGCGCACCTACGAGAACTGGACGCGCAAGGGGCGCAATCTGCTGCGCCCGTTCTACCTCGATCTCGATTGGGGCGTCGACATCCCCGCCATGCGCGCCAAACTCGAGGAGATCCTGGCCGACACGCCGCTCTGGGACGGGGTGTTCCAGTCGCTGCGCATCGTCGACCAGTCCGGCGGCTTCGTCCGGGTGCGCGTGCTGCTCAGCGCCGCCGACTCGGAGATCATCTGGGACCTCGGCCGGCACGTGCGCGAGGAGCTGCTCGGCTGGCTGCAACGCGA
Organism: uncultured Actinomycetes bacterium; assembly: GCA_964539345.1. Taxonomy (GTDB): domain Bacteria; phylum Actinomycetota; class Actinomycetes; order Mycobacteriales; family Nakamurellaceae; genus Nakamurella. Next base: position 3,742 of record CAZIIX010000064.1, read on the forward strand.
GAACCCCGAGGGCATTCCGCGCACCCGCATCCAGACCGTCGAGCGGGAGGGAGAGACGTACCCCACCTACCACGCCCCGCGGCGCCCGGGCAGCCCGGCGTTCCCCAGCACACCGCGCCAGCCGGACGCCACCTAGCACGTAGCCGTTGTGGGTGTCCCAGCGCGCTCTCCGTGACGCGCTGGGACACCCACAACGAGGGTCACCCCCGTGTCGCGTGCGGATCCTCGCCGCGGAGATGGGCCAGGATGTGCTCCCGGCTGAGCTCGGCACCGTCGTGATCGCGGGCATGCCGCTGCATCGCCGTCACCAACGACTCCTGATCGTCGGCGGTGATCACCGTGCCGCAGGGCACGCACGTCATGCTCAGTTCCATCGTGTCCTCCTTCCCTCGATTCCACGGTCGCGCCGGCGCGGCCACCCGACAATCCCCGAAATCGGGGATGTTTCCGCCGGTCACCGCGGCAGTAGACTCACCGCATGGCCAGCCACCTGGCCCGGCAACGAGCCATCGACGCCGCGTCCACACTCGGTTCCGCCCGACTCGACGCGGAGACGGTTCGCGGCGAGGCGGTCGGGATCCTCACCCGGGCGTTCCCGGTGGCCGCATGGGCGTGGGCGCTGTCGGACCCGGTGTCGCAGCTGGCGGCATCGGCCGTGCCGAACCATCCGCTCGAACCACGGATGTTCCAGCTGCTCGCCAGCGAGGAGGATCCCTCGCAGCTCAACCGGCGCTCGACGCTGATCGCCGAACGGCGGCTCGCGGCGTCGCTGACTGTGACGACGGCGGGCCACCCAGCTCGGTCCGGCCGATGGCGCACGTTCCTGTCGCCGGAGGGCATCGGCGACGAGCTGCGGATCGTCTTCGCCGACCGCACCGGTTGCTGGGGGTACGTCGATCTCTACTCGGACGCGCAGCATTCCTTCCAGGATGACGATGTCGCCGCGGCGCGGGCGGTCGCTCGGCTGCTCACGGCGGCGATACGGCGCGAGAGCACGGTCGGTACGACTCCCGAAGCGGGACCGGCACTTCCGGCCGCACCGGCGATCCTGACACTCGACTCGTCGATGCACGTGCTGGCACGCAGCGCATCGGCGGCGGACTGGCTGGCGACGCTCCCCATGCGCGGCATGATGCCGCTGCCCTGCGCCGTGGTCGCGGCCAGTGCGCGGGCGGCGGCGCCGGGCGCCACGACGTCGGCGACGGTGCGCCAGCGCACCGCGACGGGACGGTGGGCGTCGGTGCATGCGGCCCGGCTCGATACCGGTGATATCGCCGTGACGATCGGACCGGCCACCGTCGATCAGGTCCTGGACTATCGCGCCCGCGCCGGCGGCCTCACGGCCCGGGAACGCGAGGTGCTCGGCCTGCTCCAGCGCGGATACGACACCCGTTCTGTCGCCAGGGCTCTCGTGATCTCCGAGGCGACGGCGCACGACCACATCAAGCACATCCTGCGCAAGACGAACGCCGCGGGACGCCGTGCACTGCTGGCGGGCCGGTAGCGGCTCGGCGCGCTGGCGATCCGCTCGGTCCGTGCTGCCCACGCTAGCCACCTCGTCACCACTGTGAGATACGACATAGTTTCTTATCTCGGAAACCGTCCTACACTAGATACCGTTCGGTATCTTACTCGAGAGGTTCTCCCATGAGCACCACTGACTCACCTGCGACACCCGCCAGCCCCGTCCCCGCCGTCGGCCCCGCCCCCGGAGCGGACCCGACCGAGCGGCTCTCCCGTCAGGCGAAGCGCACCATCGCCGCCGTGATCATGGGCGGCGCGGCCGCGATCCTGGATTCGACGATCGTGACCATCGCGCTGCACCAGCTCAGCGTCGATCTCGGGTCCTCGCCCGCGACGATCCAGTGGGTGGTCACCGCGTACCTGCTCGCGCTGGCCGCGGCCATTCCGCTCAGCGGCTGGGCGCAGCAGCGTTTCGGCGGCAAGCGCGCCTGGATGGCGACGCTGACGATCTTCGGGGTGTTCTCGCTGGCGTGCGCACTCGCCTGGAATGCGCCGAGCCTGATCGCGTTCCGCGCGCTGCAGGGATTCGGAGCGGGGCTGATCTTCCCGCTGATGCAGACCCTGGCGATCCAGGCCATCGGCACGACGAGCAAGCGGGTCATGGCCGTGACGGTGGCCGCGATCAGCGTGCCGCTGGCACTGGGGCCGATCCTGGGGCCGGTCGTCGGCGGGCTGATCCTCAACGACGCGAGCTGGCGGTGGCTGTTCGTCATCAACGTCCCGCTGGTCGGTGCCGGGCTGGTGATGGCGTGGCGGATGATCACCCCCGACGCACCATCGGCTGCCGACCGCGCCGCTGCCGCGAGGCCCCGCGGCCGGGTCGACGTCATCGGCCTGGCGCTCCTGGTCCCCGCACTGGTGGGCATCGTGCTCGCCCTGTCGAACATCGCCGCGGACGGCGGCATGGCCGCCGCCGACGTTCTCCTGCCCGGGCTGGCCGGGGTCGTCCTGCTGGCCGCGTTCATCGTCCGGTCACTGCGCGTTGGCCAGGACGCCGCCGTGGACATCACCCTGCTTCGCCTCCGCTCGCTGGCGACGGCATCCGGAGCGCTGTTCACCGCCGGCGCCGCGCTCTACGCCGGGATGTTCCTGCTCCCGCTCTACTGGCAGCAGGTCCGCGGCGCGAGCGTGCTGGCCGCGGCACTGTTCCTGGTGCCGCAAGGGGTCGGCGCGCTCCTCGCCCGCGTGGTCGCCGGCCCGCTGGCCACCCGATTCGGCGCCCGGGCGCTGACCCTGAGTGCACTCGCCGTCACCGCCCTCGGGACGGCGCCGTTCGTGGTCGCCGACGCGCATACCAGCGGGTGGTGGCTCGGCACCGTGCTGTTCATCCGCGGGCTGGGCGTCGGGGCCGTCATCATGGCACCGATGATGGTCGCCTACGCCGACCTGGAACGTGACCAGATGCCGCATGCGACGATGGTCACTCGCATCGTGCAGCAGGTCGGAGCGTCGGTCGGCGTCGCGATCGTCGCTGTGGTGCTGCAGATCTCGGTCGCCGACGGAATCGTCGACGGCTACCGCACCGCGTTCGGCTGGCTCGTCGGCATCACGGTCCTGGCGGTGCTTCCCGCCCTCGTCTTCCGCCGTGAGACGCTGAAGGAGGTGACGTCGGCAAGGACCACCATGACGAAGGGGTGACGATGGCCGAGGCCGCGAGGACGCGCCGGCGAGGGGCGGAGCTCGAGCACGCGTTGCTGGATGCGGCCTGGGACCAGTTGGTCGCCGAGGGGTACGGGCGCTTCACGTTCGACACGGTCGCCGATCGGGCGCACACCAGCAAGCCGGTGCTCTACCGCCGGTGGTCCGGGCGCGGCGAGTTGCTGCGCGCGGCCATCCGGCATCGCGGCGAGAGCACGACGACCGTGGTGCCCGACACCGGTAGCGTGCGCGACGACCTGATCCAGACGTTGCAGAACTCGAACGCCGGCGGCAACAACGTGGCGGCGCTGCTGACCGCGCTGGTCTCCAGCCACTTCGACGAGATCGGCATGACGCCGGCCGAGCTCCGCGCCGAGCTCCTCGGATCGCGCGCGACGTCGGTCGAGCAGATCCTGGCGCGCGGGGTCGAGCGCGGCGAGGTCGATCCGAACCGGCTCACCCCGCGGATCGTGGATCTGCCGTTCACGCTGTTCCGGCACGAGTACATGATGACGTTCCGCCCGGTGCCGGTATCCGTCCTGGCCGAGTTCGTCGACACGATCGTGCTGCCGCTGATCCGGCCGGACGAGCGAGAGGTATGACGGTGGGTCTCGGGGTTCGGGCGTCGAGTCAGAGATGCACTCGCAGGCCCCGCGGAGGGCTATGCCGGGGCGGCGAGCAGTCTCACGCCGCTACGACGGTCACGACGCGGTCAAGGCCTGCGAAGTCATCGGCATTCCGGGTGATCACGGCGGCACCGTGAGCCGCCGCCGTGGCCGCGATCATCAGATCGATCGCGCGACCGCGAACCCCACGGCCGTTGGCAAGCACCACGCCACAGACCGTCTGGTACGCATCCGCCGCGGCGTCATCGAACGGGATGCCGGGCCCGAGGAGCGCCCGTAGTCGGGTGACGCGCGACTCGCGATGAGCGCGTTCGACCGGGTCAGAAGTCCTGCGGATACCAAAGCCGAGTTCGGCCCAGGACACCGAGGACACGGCGATGTCGTACCCGTGGTGCGAGAGCGCCTCCGCGACCAGCATGTTGGTATCGAGGATCGCCTTCACTCGGGTCGCGCCCAGGGATCAGCCATGCCGGTGTCCACACGGTCCTCTGCGATCTCGTGCGCCCAGTCGTCGTCGGCTCCGAGGCCGCGGAGCAGGGCGTCGACGTCACTGCCCGGAACCCAGCGCTGTTGTCGCCGTGCCGCGATCTCCGCGACCGGCTCACCGCGATCGGTCACGGTATACGTGGCGCCAGCCCGCACCTCGCGCAGCATCGCGGTAGGGTTCTGCCGAAGCTGCCCGATGCTGATCGTCTTGGACATGCCGACCTCCTCCGTAGACAATAGTCTACTCCCACTTGAGGAGGCTGACGCAGCACGATTCGCCGCGCCGCAGCGCGGCAGCATTGCCCCCTCAGTGCCTACCCGAGACCGGCGGCACCACGGATGCGGCCGTGTCAGCATCGCCGTCGCCATCGCCCTTGGTCGCCACGACGGTAGCGGTGTCACCGGTCTCGGCGTCGCCGACGTCATCGCTCGGCGCGGTGTGCTGCTTCGGCAGGAACAGGGCCACGACGATGGTGCAGCCCACGATGACCGTGCTGACCACGAACGTGTTCGAGAACGCGTCACCGGCCGCTTCGAGCAGCTGGTGCATCTTGGCGAGGATCTCCGGCGTCATCTCCCCGCTGGGAGGCTGCTGGCCCTCCATGGCGGCCGCGTCGATGCCGTGGCTGGTCATCTGTGCGGTCAGGATCACCGACATCGTCGCCGCACCGATCGAGGCGCCGACCTGCTGCACGATGTTCATCAGCGTCGAACCACGCGCGATCGCATGGTCGGTGAGGGTCGCCAGCGCCGACGTCATCAGCGGCATCATCGTCGCACCCATACCCAGACCCATGACGAACAGCGCGCTCGAGGTGTACCAGATCGAGGTGTCCGGGCCGACATTGGTGAAGGCCGACAGACCGACCGTGATCAACACGATGCCCGGGATCACGACGAACCGGGATCCGATGCGGTCGACGATCCGGCCCGCGATGGGCATGGACAGCATGGCGCCGATCCCCTGCGGAGCCACCAGCAGCCCGGCCATCAGCGTGGACTCGCCGCGCACCTGCATGAAGAAGCTCGGCAGCAGCATCATCGTCCCCATGAAGGCCACGACGAACACGAGCAACGTGACCACGGAGATCGTCAGGTTGCGGTTCTTGAACAGCGACAGGTCGATCAGCGCGTTGCGCTTGCCGAGCGCATGCCGCACGAACGCCAGCATCAGCACCAGGCCGACGATCGCCGGCAGCAGCACGCGCGTCGAGGCGATGGTGCTCTCCTGCGGTATCGAGGAGACTCCGAACAGGAACAATGCCAGGCCCGGGGACAGCAGCAGCATGCCGACGAAGTCGAACCGCTCCCCCGGATGGGTGGTGTCCCGCGGCAGGACGAACGCCGCCGTGATCAGCGCCGCCGCGCCGACGGGCACGTTGATCAGGAAGATCCAGTGCCACGAGATGGAGTCGATGAGGTAGCCGCCCAGGATCGGGCCGCCGATCGGGCCGAGCAGCATCGGGATGCCCAGCAGCGCCATCATTCGGCCGATCCGGTTCGGTCCGGCAGCGCGGGTCAGGATGGTCATGCTCAGCGGCATCAGCATGCCGCCGCCCAGCCCCTGGACGACGCGGAACGACACCAGCACCGGCAGCGACCAGGCGGTGGAACAGAGCACCGACCCGGCCACGAACAGGCCGATGGCGAGCAGGTAGAGCCGTTTGGTGCCGAAGCGGTCCGCGGCCCATCCGGTCAGCGGGATCACCGCGGCCAACGCGAGCGTGTAGCCGGTGACGGTCCAGGCCACGTTCGCGTAGCTCGCCTCGAAGGTCTCCTGGAACGTGGGGATGGCGACGTTGACGACCGTCATGTCCAGCATCGCCATGATGGCACCGAGCACGACGGTGCCGGCGACGGCCAGCAGCTTTCTGTCGAGCTTGTTCGGGTCTACCGCCGTGGGCGACGGCGAGGCTGCCGTACCGGCCGCGGAATTCTCAGCTGTGGTCATGGGCTCCTACTTCCAGGTACGTGATCGAATGACGAACGGCGGCGTTGCTCACCGCTCGACGAGTTCGCGTGGCGATTCCTTCGGACCCAGTGCGGCCGTCAATGCCTGCCGCAACAGACCGGCCACCTCCAACGGAAGGTTGTCGGCGAATGCCCGAATCTCCTGCTCGACCACCGCTTTCGGCACTTCGGTCATCGCCCGGCCTGCCGCGGTCAGGCGCACCAGCTTGCTGCGCCGGTCCGTCGGGTCCTCCCAGCGATCCGTCAGTCCGTGCCGCACCAGATGGTCGACCGCACGGCCGGCGGTCGCCAGCGACATCGCCAGCTCGTCGGCGATCGCTGAGATGGGTCGCGGCTCATCCAGGCAGGACAGGAGTTTGAGAACGCGAAGCTGGCTGAGGGTAAATTCGGCGTCGACCACGACGTCGAATGCGCGAGCATCCACTCGCTGATGGATACGGGACACCAACCGACCGATCGCCTCGGCCAGTTCCGCACGGTCCGTGTCGTCCTTCGCCACGCCAATAAACTACTACTTCTGCAACCATTTCATCGACGTAATGGTTGTGGTCTTGTTCACAATGGTCCGGGCACGGTCACCGGTCGGCGCACACCAGCACGCCGGCGCCCTACCGCCGCTGGTCCGGACGCGGCGAGTTGCTGCGCGCGATTATCGGGTATTGCTACGAGAGCACGACGACCGCGTACTAGACACCGGCAGCGTTCCGTCGACCTGGACCCAAGTCCGAACCGCCTGCCCCGCGGCCCAATCATCGGCTGCAGACCGCTCGGCCACGCTTCGTCCGCAGACCACGTGGTATCCGCCGCCGGACAACGTGGTGCCCGCCGCCCGCCACGTGCTCCAAAACCACGTCCGGCCGGGCACATTCGCCGCGTGACCGGGCGCGGGGCGGCCCGCATGTCAGCCTTCTGACTGGCACCGAACATCGGCTCTATCTGTTATCAAAGCGTGACCTATGAGCCTTGCCACAAAAAATGTGAGCGGTAACATTATCGACACCCCGGGCGCGACGCCTGGGGACGACGGCCCGGCGCGCCGCGGCGGGTATGAAATTCGAGGAGGAGACCGAT
>CAZIIX010000065.1:0-4261 GCA_964539345.1 uncultured Actinomycetes bacterium
GGCCGCGAGCCGGTGATGTACGTCATCGGCCGGAAGGGGTTGGCCTACTACACGTTCCGGCAGCGCCCCGTCGCCGCGTCCTGGACCGGGTTCTCCGAGAAACCGTCGTACGCGGATGCGGAACGCGCGGCCTCGCTGATGCTGCGCGCCTTCCTGGCCGGATCCGACGGCGAGGTCGAACTCGAGGACGGCGGCACGGCGCCGGGCATCGACGGCATCCACGTGGTCTCGACGCACTTCGTGTCGATGATCTCCCAGGTGCCGCGCGCGCGTCGCGTGGCGCCGATGGAGATCGAGTACGTCGGTACGGACGCGCCCGGCGGGCCGTTGCCGTCCTACGAGTTCGAGCCCGCCCCGGACGGGCTGATGGACGTGCTGCTGCCCAAGTACGTCACCACGCGCATCTATGCGGCGCTCCTGGACTCCGCGGCCAGCGAGTCCGCGGCGCGGCGTGCCGCATGCAAGAGCGCATCGGACAATGCAGCGGACATCATCCGCAAGTACACCCTGCTGGCGAACCAGGCCCGGCAGGCGCAGATCACTCAGGAACTGTCTGAGATCGTCGGCGGTGTCGAGGCACTCGCCGCCTCCGCGAGCGAAGAGGACTAGCTACATGACCACCGCAACATCATCCGAGACGACGACCGCGACCGGACGGGTCGTGCGGGTCATCGGACCCGTCGTCGACGTCGAGTTCCCCCGGGGAAGCGTCCCCGAGCTGTTCAACGCGCTGCACGTCGACGCGACGCTGGGCGAGGACACGCGCACCCTCACGCTCGAGGTCGCGCTGCACCTGGGCGACGACATCGTGCGCGCCATCTCCATGCAGCCGACCGATGGCCTGGTGCGCGGCTCGACGGTCACCGACACCGGCAGCGCCATCTCGGTGCCGGTCGGCGACGCCGTCAAGGGTCACGTGTTCAACGCGCTGGGTGCCTGCCTGGACGCGCCGGGCACCGCGTCCGACGGCGAGCATTGGCCGATCCACCGCAAGGCGCCGGACTTCGACCAGCTCGAGTCCAAGACCGAGCAGCTGGTCACCGGCATCAAGGTCATCGACCTGCTCACCCCGTACGTGCAGGGCGGGAAGATCGGCCTGTTCGGCGGCGCCGGCGTGGGCAAGACGGTGCTCATCCAGGAGATGATCACCCGCGTCGCCAAGAACTTCGGCGGCACGTCCGTGTTCGCAGGCGTCGGCGAGCGCACCCGTGAGGGCAACGACCTGTTCACCGAGATGACGGAGTCCGGCGTCATCGCCGACACCGCGCTGGTGTTCGGCCAGATGGACGAGCCGCCCGGCACCCGTATGCGGGTGGCCCTGTCGGCGCTGACGATGGCCGAGTACTTCCGGGACGTGCAGCAGCAGGACGTGTTGCTGTTCATCGACAACATCTTCCGGTTCACCCAGGCCGGTTCCGAGGTGTCCACGCTGCTCGGCCGGATGCCGTCGGCGGTGGGCTACCAGCCGACGCTGGCAGACGAGATGGGCGAGCTCCAGGAGCGCATCACCTCCACGCGGGGCCGGTCCATCACGTCGCTGCAGGCCATCTACGTGCCTGCCGACGACTACACCGACCCCGCGCCGGCCACCACGTTCGCGCACCTGGATGCCACCACCGAGCTGGACCGGGCGATCACCGAGAAGGGCATCTACCCCGCGGTGAACCCGCTGAGCTCCACCTCGCGCATCCTGGACGCGCAGTACGTGGGCGAGGAGCACTACCGGGTGGCGCAGGAGGTCATCCGGATCCTGCAGAAGTACAAGGAGCTGCAGGACATCATTGCGATCCTCGGTATGGACGAACTCTCCGAGGAGGACAAGCTGCTCGTCGGGCGCGCCCGCCGGATGGAGCGCTTCCTGGGCCAGAACTTCTTCGTCGCCAAGCAGTTCACCGGCCAGGACGGCTCCTACGTGGAGATGGAGCACACCATCGAGGCGTTCGACGCGATCGCCAAGGGCGAGTACGACAACATCCCCGAGCAGGCGTTCTTGAACGTCGGCGGGTTGGACGATGTGCTCGCCAAGGCCAAGGAGCTCGAAGGCTGACGACACCGGACCCGGGGGTGCGGTACCCGTCGCGGTCGATCGGCATACTGGGGGAATGTCCGTACACGACCCAGCCGATCCCATGACCGATCCGTCGGCAGACCCCGCCCCCGCGTCCGACTCGGATCCGTTCTTCATCCTCCGTCGACGCGGGCTCGACCCCGTCCCGGAGCTCGCCGAGCTGCGCGCCGAGGCGCCGGTGTACAAGGCGCAGTTCCCGTTCGGTATCAGCGCCTGGATCGTCGCGGGATACGCGGAGGCGAAGGCCGTGCTGGGCAACAGCAAGGACTTCTCCAACGACTTCGCCAACCTCACCGCCGTCACCGGCGGGGGAGCGGCCGCCGAGCAGAATCCGGGCGGGCTGGGCATGGCGGACCCGCCGGCGCACACCCGGCTGCGCAAGATGCTCACGCCGGAATTCACCATGCGGCGGCTGCAACGCCTCACCCCGCGCATCACCGCGATCGTCGAGCGGCTGCTCGACGACATGGAGCGGGACGGCGCGCCGGTCGACTTCGTCCAGTCGTTCGCGATGCCGCTGCCGTCCCTGGTGATCTGCGAACTGCTCGACGTGCCCTACCCCGACCGCGAGGCGTTCACCACGTTCTCCAGCGCCCGGTTCGACATCTTCGGCGGCGCCGGCACCGGCCTGGAGGCCATCACCGAGTCGTTGGCCTACATGGGCAAGCTGGTGACGCAGCAGCGGGCGGATCCGGGCGACGGGTTGCTGGGCATGCTGATCAGGACCTACGGCGACGAGATCGACGACCGCGAGCTGGCGGGGCTGGCCGACGGCGTGCTGGTCGGCGGGCACGAGACCACCGCCAGCATGCTCGCACTCGGCGCCATCACGCTGCTGACCAACCCCGAGTTCGGCGAGTTGATGCGCGACGGTGACGAGGACACCGTGCACCGCGCCGTCGAGGAGCTGCTGCGCTACCTCACGGTCGTGCAGGTGGCGTTCCCGCGGTTCGCCCGGGTCGACGTGCAGGTCGGCGGCGAGCGGATCAGGGCGGGCGAGATGGTGTTGTGCTCGCTGTCCGGAGCGGACCGCGACCCGGCCTGGGAGCCGGACCCGGAGACGTTCGATCCGCGCCGGGCACCGACGTCGCACCTGGCCTTCGGCCACGGCATCCATCGCTGCATCGGGTCGGAGCTCGCGCGCATGGAGCTGCGGATCGCCTATCCCGCCCTGCTGCGGCGGTTCCGCACGCTGGCACTGGACGTGCCGCTGAGCGAGGTGGCCTTCCGGGAGTACTCCGTCGTCTACGGCGTCGACAGTCTCCCGGTGGCCTGGTAGCGGCAGGCCCGCCGGCGATCGTCGCCGACGGCCGGATCGGCCTCGGCGGCGCGCGGTAGCGGCCGGCCCGGCTACTCCAGCGGCAGCCCGACGACCTCGAACGCGGTGCACGGCCGTCCGCCGAACCGTGCGGCCTCCCGCTCCACGAACCACCGGCCGAGTGCGGCCGGATCCGCCCCGTCCTCGCCCAGCCCGGCCAGGTAGGCCTCGTGCGCGGCCAAGGAGGCGATGCCGGCCTCGACGGTGTCAACCACGTCCACGGCGTGCGTGGCGGACGGGGACGCGGCGACGGCGGTGAAGCGCACCGCCTGCCAGGGCGCCAGCGGCGCGCCGTCGTCGTCGGCCAGATCCGGGAACACCCACCGGTTGGCCGCGTCCCGGACCGCGTCGAGCACCGCCAGGCCGACGACGCGATGGTCGGCCATGTTCCACGTGCCCGGCCCGAACGAGTCGCGGTGGTTGATGGTCAGCACCACGTCGGGGCGGCGCCGGCGGATCGCACGGGTGAACTCCCGACGCAGCCGCATCGTGTCGCTGATCAGGCCGTCCGGGTGGTCGAGGAACTCCAGGGTCGCCACGCCGACCGCCTCGCACGCCGCCTGCTGCTCGGCGGACCGCAGCGGCCCCGCCCGGTCCGGCGCCATGCCGTCGATCCCGGCCTCGCCGCGGCACGCCAGCAGGTAGTGCACCGTCTTGCCCTGCCGGGTCCAGCGCGCCACCGCGGCCGCCGCCCCGTACTCCATGTCGTCGGGATGGGCGACGATGGCCAGGGCGGTGTCCCAGTCCTCGGGCAGCGGTCGCAGTGGCGCGGCAGCGGCCGCCACGGCATCGCCAGCTGCGGCGGCCTCCTGCACGGAATCGGCATCGGCATCGGCATCGTCGGCGGTCGCGGTCATGTCCGCGATCTTGCCACA
>CAZIIX010000065.1:4361-10993 GCA_964539345.1 uncultured Actinomycetes bacterium
CGGCATCGGCATCGTCGGCGGTCGCGGTCATGTCCGCGATCTTGCCACAGCACCCGGTCGGCGCCGCGGCGAATCCGTGACGGACGCGACGCCACGGGGCGGTCGGGCATCGGGCGGCGTCGGATAGACTTTGCGGCAGTATCGTCGCGCCGGCAACAGCGGTAATAGGGAGTGTGCAGTGGCAGCAGAGATGCAGGTCGACCTTGTCGCGGTGGAGCGATCGGTGTGGTCGGGCACTGCGGAGAGCGTCGTGGCGCGGACCGTGGAGGGCGACATCGGCATCCTGCCCGGGCACGCACCGTTGCTCGCCGAGCTGCGGGAGGGTTTCGCGGCCCGCATCCGGCGCCCGGACGGCGGCGTCCTCGGTGTGGCCGTGCACGGCGGATTCCTCTCGGTGACCGAGGCGGGCGTGTCCATCCTCGCCGAGGACGCGGAACTGGCCGACGAGATCGACATCCAACACGCGCAGGAGGTCTACGAGCGGGCGAAGCGGACGGGCGGTGAGTCCGCCGAGGCAGAGGCGGAGCTGCGCCGTGCCCGGGCCCAGCTGCTCGCCGTCGGTAAAGACATCTGACGATCTGACGCTGGCGACGGAGCGGCACCATGAGGCTGGCGGAGATCATTGGGCTCGCGGTCCTCGTCGTCGTGGTCGTCACGATCGTCGTCATCGCCGTTCGCCGCACCTTGCTGGCCCGCGCCGGTGGCTTCGACGTGAGCTGGCGCTCCAGGGTTTCCGACGGAGACCGCGGCTGGACCCTGGGCCAGGGCCGCTACCGGGGCCGGCGGCTGCAATTGTTCCGCTCGTTCTCGCCCTTCCCGATCCCGGCCATGACGCTGGATCGGGCGCAGCTCGTGCTCGCGGGGGAGCGCGAATCCGTCGGCGCCGAGCCCGATCTGCTGCCGGTCGGTGCGGTGATCGTGCGATGTACCCACGCCGGCGCGCCGCTGGAGCTGGCGTTGTCCCGCGATGCGCTCACCGGCTTGCGCTCGTGGGTGGAGTCGCGGCCGCCGGGATCCCGCCTGCCGCAGGGCGGCGACGGCGGCGAGGCACGTTCGGACTGATCGGGGTGCTGGGTTGCCGGCCGGTCGGCGCGCCGGTCAGCCGGCCGGTCGGCGCGCCGGTCAGCCGGACCGGTCGGCGCTGCCCGCGCCGGTGCGGCTGCCCCGCCCGTCAGGCCCGCCGGGCGCCGCTGCGCCGCCGGACCGAGGGATCGGCCCGACTCCCGCCCGGCACCCACTTCACGTCGCCGTCCGGGTTCGCGACGCGCGCCAGGATGAACAGCAGATCGCTGAGGCGATTCAGGTAGGTGCAGGCGAGCAGGTTGGTGCCGCCCGCGTCGTGAGCGACCAACGCCCAGGCGGAACGCTCCGCGCGGCGCACCACGGTGCGGGCGTGGTGCAGCAGGGCAGCCGCGGGGGTCCCGCCGGGCAGGATGAACGAGTCCAGGTTGGCCAGCTCGGCGTTGAATGCGTCACATTCCGCCTCGATGCGGTCGACGTACTCCTGCGTCACCCGCAGCGGCTCCCAGGCCGGGTCCGGCACCACCGGCGTGCCCAGATCGGCGCCCACGTCGAACAGTTCGTTCTGCAGCCGGGCCACCACCGCGGCGATCCGCTCGGCCGGGTTTGCCAAGGCCATCAGCATGCCCAGCGCGGCGTTCGCCTCGTCGCAGTCGGCGTAGGCCACCAGGCGCGGGTCGGTCTTGGGGACCGTCGATCCGTCGACCAGCTTGCTGGTGCCGGCATCGCCGGTGCGGGTGTACACGCGCGTGACATGAACGGCCATGCGGTCAGCCTATCGGCGCCGCCGGGCGGCACCGGATCGGGCGCCCGGCGCGGGCGGATACGCTGATCGGCGTGGATCAGCTTCTGGTGACGGGCGGTGCGCGGCTGGACGGACGGGTCACGGTCGCCGGCGCGAAGAACAGCGTGCTCAAACTGATGGCGGCCGCCCTGCTGGCGGAGGGCACGTCGACGATCACGAACTGCCCGGACATCCTGGACGTGCCCATGATGGCCGACGTGCTGCGCGGGCTGGGCTGCGAGGTGGCACTGGACGGCAGCGTCGTCACGATCACCTCCCCGGCCGACCTGACCCACCGGGCGGATTTCCCCGCGGTCGGGCGGCTGCGGGCGTCGGTGTGCGTGCTGGGCCCGTTGATGGGCCGGCTGCACCGCGCGGTCGTGGCGCTGCCCGGGGGCGACGCGATCGGGTCGCGCCCGCTGAACATGCACCAGTCCGGGCTGCAGTCGCTCGGCGCCCGGACGCGGATTGAGCACGGGGCGGTGGTGGGGGAGGCCGAGACGCTGCGCGGGGCGCACATCGAACTGGACTTCCCGAGCGTGGGGGCGACGGAGAACATCCTGATGGCGGCCGTGCTCGCGCAGGGGACCACCGTCATCGACAATGCCGCGCGGGAACCGGAGATCGGTGACCTGGCCACCATGCTCGGCCAGATGGGGGCACAGATCTCCGGGGCGGGCAGCCCGACCATCGTCATCGAGGGCGTCGACCGGTTGCGCCCCGCCGAGCACCGCACGGTCGGCGATCGGGTCGTCGGCGGGACCTGGGCGTACGCCGCCGCCGTGACGCGGGGTCATGTGACGGTGTTGGGGGTCGACCCCAACCATCTCAGCGTGCCGCTCGAACGCCTCGTCGCCGCCGGCGCGCAGGTCGATCGGGTGCCGGACGGCTTCGAGGTCACCATGTCGCAGCGGCCCCGCGCGGTCGACTTCGTCACGCTGCCGTACCCGTCGTTCCCGACGGATCTGCAGCCGATGGCGCTGGCCCTCGCCGCGGTCGCGGACGGCCATTCGATGATCACCGAGAACGTGTTCGACGCGCGGTTCCGCTTCGTCGAGGAGCTCATCCGGATGGGCGCCGACGCGCAGATCGACGGCCACCACGCCTCGATCCGCGGCCGTGAACAGCTCTCCAGCGCCCCGGTGTGGGCGAGCGACATCCGCGCCGGGGCCGGCCTGGTGCTGGCCGGTCTGGTCGCCGACGGGGTCACCAGCGTGCATGACGTCTTCCACATCGACCGGGGCTACCCGCGATTCGTCGAGTACCTCACCGCGCTGGGCGCCACCGTCGAGCGGGTCCCGGAGGACGAGGCCGCGGTCCGGTGAACCGGCCGGGTGTCAGCCGGCGCCGGCGACCACCCACCGCCCGGTGTGGATCGGTTTGCCACCGCAGGCGGTCTCGGTGATGTCCGGTCCGGCGATGTAGCGCAGCCGCACGGCATCGCCGGTCCCCTGGACGACCGCGCGCACCAGGACGGCGGCGTCATCGCGGCCCGTGGCCTCGTCGGTGACCGACTGGATGCGCACGGCGTCGAGCGGTGCCGCACCGATGCCGCGACGCCAGTGCGCGTCGGCGGCCTGGGCGGGGGCGTCGAGATCCGCCCGCCCGCGGAGGTGGTGCGGGTGGACCAGCCCGTCCATCGCGGCCCGGACGACGTCCCGCGCCGCCTCGTCGTCGAGGAAGCCGTAGCTGTAGCCGGTCGGCAGCACCAGCATGGTCGCCGCGTACCGATGGCCGCCCAGATGGCTGATCTCGGTGATCCGGTCGCCGAACTCGGCGTGCAGCCGGCGCGCCACCGGCCCGCCGCGCACGGCGCAGCAGCGATCCCGTTTGGCATTGGTGCACACGCCGATCAGGGGCCCGTCGACCGGGATGCCGGGCGGGTCGAGCGCGGCGATGGCGCGCAGGTCCGCCGGCGTCGGTCGGCCGGCGAGCCTCGTCATGGCCGGCGCGTCACCGACCCGGCCCGCCCGCGCCGGATGCAGCGGAGCGGTGCGGCGGTCGGTGACCGGGCGGACCGCGAAGACGCGCAGCGACCTCAGATCGCCGACCAGTCCGGCGGCCGCGTCGTCGAGCAGCTCGCGGACGGCGTCATCGGCGGCGGTGCGACTCCACGGGAGGCGATGGTCGAGCAGCAGGAACGAGGCGAACGACGTGCCCGTGCCGGCCGGGCTGTCGCCCGCGGCGCGGGTCATGTCCGCGCAGGGGGCGATGGCGTCGGTCGGTCCGGTGACGGGGGCGATGCTCATGACCCGATCATGCGCGATGACGCGCCGACCGTCGCCGCCGGGCCGGTGGTGCGGCGGGTCCAGCGCGGACGACGGGCGGGTCCAGCGCGGACGACGGGCGGGTCCAGCACGGGGGACGGGAGCACGGCGGGTCGGGGCGCACGGCGGCGAGCGATACGGTAGGGACATGGCATACCAGTACTTGCAAGTGACCGCGGACGGGCCGACGGCGCGGGTGGTGCTCGACAACCCGCGGCGACGCAATGCGCTGTCCACCGACGTGCTCCTCGAGCTGCGCGCCGCGCTGCGCGAGGTCGCGGAGTCGGACGCGCGCGGGATGGTCCTGGCGGCGGAGGGCCCGGCGTTCTCCGCCGGTCACGACTTCGCCGATGTGGTCGACCGGAACGCGCGCGGTGTCGCCGAACTCATGGAGCTGTGCACGGACGTGATGGTGGCGATGCACGCCATGCCGCAGGTCGTCATCGCCCGCGTGCATGCGCTCGCCACGGCCGCTGGGTGCCAGTTGGTGGCCTCGGCGGACCTGGCGGTGGCGGCGTCATCGGCGGGCTTCGCGCTCCCCGGCGGCAAGGGCGGGTGGTTCTGCCACACCCCGTCGGTGCCGGTGGCGCGGGCGATCGGGCGCAAGCGCCTGATGGAGATGGCGCTGACCGGCGACGTCATCGACGCGGCCACCGCCTGCGACTGGGGGCTGATCAATAGGGTGGTCGACGATGCGGACCTCGATGCCGCCGTCGACGACCTGCTCGCCCGGGCGACCCGGGGCAGCGCGACGTCGAAGGCCTGGGGCAAGCGGGTGCTCTACGCGCAGCTCGACCGCCCGGAGGCCGACGCGTACACGATCGCGTGCGAGGCCATGACGGCGTCGTCGCAGACCGCCGGCGCCAAGGAGGGAATGACGGCGTTCTTGGAGAAGCGCCACCCGGAGTGGACCGACTGATCCGGCCTGCGATATCCGGTATGACGCCGCCGCGCGACGGACGATCGCTGCCGGTGCGGCGACGCTCGTCAGTGCGCGCGCCGGTGGTGTCGCCGGTTCCTCGCGCCGTGTAGTGCGGCGGCCCCGCCGATCAGCAGCAGGGCGAGCGCGAGGCCGAGCCGCTGCCACGATGCGACGCCGGTGTGGCTCAGTGGTAGCTCCGGTGGCGACGTCTGCCCGCGCACCGCACGGGGACCATTCGCGTCCGCCGCCTCGCCCGCCGCGACGACGTCCGCATCGGTCGTGACGCCCGCACCAGTGGCGACGTCGCCGGCACCAGTGGCGTTCGCGGCGCCGGTCGATCCCGCGGCGCCCGCTGAGCCCGATCCGGCGCCGCCCGCGACCGCAGCGGTGCTGGTCGATCTCTCGGTGTCACCCGCGCCCGCCCCCGCAGCGGTGTCTGCCGGCGTGGCGGTGGTCGTGACCGTGACGGTGACGGTCCTGGTGTCCTGGTTGGTGACGGTCGCTGTATCCGTCACGGTCGCGGTGGCCGTCGCGGTGTCGGTCACGGTCGCGGTATCCGTGACGGTCGCGGTGGTGGTGACCGTGGTGGTCGCTCCGGTGCCGCCACCGCTCGATCCGGTGGCCTTGAACGCCAACGCGGCCGATGGCGCGGAACCCAGGCCGTCCTCGGACTGGGTGGCACTGACCGAGTACGAGCCGGGCTCCAGCGCCGCCCACGAGGTGCACGACCACTGGCCCTGGCGGTCGACCACCGCGCCGCAGATCGGGCCGAGACCGGAATCCGACACGGTCAGAACGTCGCCGGCATGGCCGGTGCCGGAGAACGTCGGGGTCGGGCCCGTCTCGTCGCCGCCCGTCGGCGAGGTGATCGTGGGCGCGTCCGGCACGTAGGTGAACCCATTGGCCGACACCAGCAGGCCCGGCGAGCCATTGGACACCAGGACGGTCACCGGGCCCGTGTCGTGGGCCGGGGCCGTCACGGTGAGCAGCGTCGCGCTACGCACATGGACGTCGGCGCCGGGGGCGCCGCCGAACGTGACGGTCGTGGTCCCGGCGCTGAACCCACTGCCGCTGATGGTCACCGTCGTGCCACCCGCCGCCGGTCCACGGAAGGGCACGATCGAGGTCGCGCCCGGTGCCACCACCTCGGCGACCAGCAGAACGGCCGTGGCAGCGCTGTTGTCGGGTGTCATCGCCTGTACGTGGTACTGGCCGACGTCCTCTGGGGCTTGGAGGTGAGTTCCGGACGGAAACGTGCCGTCGGCGGTCGTCGTCACACCTTCGGAGTTTCCGATCAATATGCCGCCATCCCCGACGATCTGGAGCATTAGTTGAGTCTCAGCCGGCCATCCGCTGCCGGTGACGACGACCTCGGCCTCGGGCGCCACCGGGCTCTGCACCGTGATCGACGGCCCCAGCGGGTCCGCCTGCGCCGCGGGAGCCGCGGCCGCGCCGGTGCCGATCGCCAGCGTGGCGATCGCGATGGCCGCGGCCCAGCGATGCCGGCCCCCGAGGCCGGCGCGCGCCCGCTCCGTCACTCCTGGCATTCCTCGTCATCCACCACGCGCGCGCACCGGCCACCGCATGCTCCTTCCGGTCAATGAAGACACGGCCAGACAAAATCGAGGCAATTCGCCAA
>CAZIIX010000066.1:0-10986 GCA_964539345.1 uncultured Actinomycetes bacterium
CGATCTTGGCCCGCAGGTCGTCCATGTCGATGTTGCCGGCGGTCGGACCGTCCGCGACGGTGCCCACGACGACGACCTTCAGTCCAGCCATGACGGCCGACGCGGCGTTCGTCCCGTGCGCGGACGCGGGGATCAGGCACACGTCGCGGTGACCCTCCCCGCGCGACCGATGGTAGGCCCGGATGGCGAGCAGACCCGCGAACTCCCCCTGGGACCCGGCGTTCGGCTGGACGGAAACCGCAGCGTAGCCGGTGATCTCGGCCAGCCAGTCCTCCAGCTCGGCGATCAGCTCGAGCAGCCCGGCGGCGTCCTCGCGCGGCGCGAACGGGTGCAGGTTCGCGAACTCCGGCCAGGTGATGGCCTCCATCTCCGCGGTGGCGTTGAGCTTCATCGTGCACGAGCCCAGCGGGATCATGGTGCGGTCCAGCGCGAGGTCCTTGTCGGCCAGGCGCCGCAGGTAGCGGAGCATGGCCGTCTCGCTGCGGTGTTCGTGGAAGACCGGATGGGTCAGGTATGACGAGGTCCTCGGCAGCGCCGCCTCCGTGCGGCCGGCGTGCGCCGACGCCCCGTCCGCACCCGCCCCGTCCGCACCGGCCCCACCCGGGTCGACACCGAACGCCTCGCAGACCGCCCGGACGTGCTCGTCGGTGGTCGCCTCGGACACGGACACCTGCACGTGGTCCTCGCCGTCGCGCCACAGGCCGATGCCGCGATCCCGTGCGGCGGCGACGATCTCGCCGGCGCGGCCGGGCACGCGTGCCCGCAGCGTGTCGAACACCGCGGCGTGCTCGAGATCCACCCCGCCGGCGCGCAGCCGGCCGGCCAGCGTCATCGCCTTGTCGTGGATCCGCTGTGCGATGGCCCGCAGTCCGTCCGGTCCGTGGTAGACGGCGTACATGCCGGCCATCACCGCCAGCAGCACCTGCGCGGTGCAGATGTTCGACGTGGCCCTCTCCCGGCGGATGTGCTGCTCGCGGGTCTGCAGCGCCAGCCGGTAGGCGGGCCGGCCCGCCGCGTCGTGCGAGACGCCGACCAGCCGCCCCGGCAGCTGCCGCTGCAGCTCCGAGCGCACCGCCATGAACCCGGCGTGCGGCCCCCCGTAGCCCATCGGCACCCCGAACCGCTGGGCCGAACCCACCGCGATGTCCACCCCGATCTCGCCCGGCGCGCGCAGCAGCGTCAGGGCCAGCAGGTCCGTCGCCGCAACGACTTTCGCCTCGCGCTCGTGCGCGGCCGCGACCAACCGCGCATGATCGCGCACCGCACCGGAGGCCGCCGGGTAGCTCACCAGCAGACCGAAGAAGTCCTCCGTGGGCAACACGCCCGAGCTCGGCGCTGCCGGGTCGCCGCCCCAGCCCTCCCCGTCGTCGCCGGCGGCGAGGTCACAGACCACCACCTCGATGCCCAGCGGCTCGGCGCGGGTGCGCAGCACCGCGAGTGTCTGCGGCAACGTGTCGGCATCCACCACGAAGCGGGCCGACTTGGACCGGGATGCCCGGCGGGCCAGCGTCATCGCCTCGGCGGCCGCGGTCGCCTCGTCGAGCATCGACGCATTGGCGATGTCCAGGCCCGTCAGGTCGGCCACCGCGGTCTGGAAGTTCAGCAGCGCCTCCAGCCGACCCTGGCTGATCTCCGGCTGATACGGCGTGTAGGCGGTGTACCACGCGGGGCTCTCCAGGATGTTGCGCTTGATCACACCGGGCGTGATCGTCTCGTGGTAGCCCATACCCAGCATCGATGCCATGGTGCGGTTCTTCGACGCGAACTCGCGCAGTCGCGCCAACGCCTGCGTCTCGCTCAGCGGGGCGGGCAGCCGCAGCGGCCGATCGGACCGGATCGAGTCCGGCACCGTCGCGTCCGCCAGCCCTTCCAGATCCGCCAGGCCCAGGGTGGCCGCGATGCGGTCGACGTCCTCGCCGACGATGCCGATGTGTCGATCCGAGAATGCGCTGCGCTGCGCCGCACTCGCGTGCTGGTGGGACGTCGTCATGCCTCGTGGCCTCCGCTTCAGGGCTGCTCCGTGCCAAGGGGGTCCGCACCTGCCGCGGGTACGGCCGTGCGTCCTCCCCCTCTGTCATGGATACCTGAGAGCTTCGCGCGGATCCGTGGCCGCGCGAGCGGGCGGGTCCGGCGCTTGCCCCGTCGGCGGGTGGTCGTGCGCCGGGGCGGGACCACCGCTTTCCAGAGGTGTCTTCCCCTCGCGGTTGCTGCGGCCTGAGAGTTTGGCGGGGAGGCACTTGCTCCTTCGGCGTCCCCGGCGCACCGCACGGCGCACCGGAGCCTCTCCCGCAAGGGATCAACGACGGGTCCCAGACTAGCAGCAGTCGGCGCCGGTCCCGGTCAGAAGTCGTCGGTGGAGGCCCGGTCAGAAGTCGTCGGTGGGGGCCCGGTCAGAAGTCGTCGGCGCAGAACGGTGCCAGTGGCCACCCGAACGCGGCCGAGGCGACGGCCGCCACACCCGCACGATGCTCGGTGACGAGCCCGGCCGCGCACAGCACCCCCACGGACGTGCCGCCCAGGTAGATGCTGCCGAGCTCGCGCACGTCCATCGTCAGCTCCGGCTCCCGGTCGGTGCGACGGACCGAGGCGTCGTCGCGATCGACGCGCAGCTCGAAGACCCCGTCATTGTCGGCGATCATCTCGTCCCGCACGGCGACGGTCAGCTCGGCGGGCGCCGCGTAGGTCCGGGCGCGCAGCGCGGCCGGCACGTCGACCAACCGCACATACAGCGAATCGGTGCGGCGCGCCACGATCTCCCGCGGGTCGTCCACCAGGTACTGCAGCACGTGGTCGACCGGGGCTCTGGAGAGGGTGAACGTGCGCACCAGGTCCAGGCTGGTCAGGTAGCGCCACAGCCGCGCGTGGCCGACCGCCGAGTCCGCCTCCAGCTCGCGGATGCGCAGCACGCCGTCCGGGTTGCCATCGTCGTACTGCGCCTTGACCCGGTACGTCGCGTGCCCGTCGACGCGGCCGTCCCGGTCATAGGAGACGACGTAGCGGGCCGGGGTGGCCCCCTCGCGCCAGTCGGGCGGGTCGGCGAGCCGGATGTCCCACCAGCCCCGGGGCCGGTCCAGCGAGCCCGGGCGGCCCGCGCGCAGCCGGTCGTGCAGGTCGGTGACCAGGTCGAGGTAGTGCTCCTTGTCGACCTCGTCGACCGATCCGCCCGCGGCGTCCAGGGCGGCGGTGATCTCGCGGCGCAGCGTCATCTCGCCGGTGCGCCCGGTCAGCCGAGTCTCGGCGGCGGCCTGGCCGTAGCCGAACCTCCCGTAGATGCCCGATTCGGAGGCGTAGAGCGCCGCGACGGTCTCCCCCCGATCGGCGGCGCGGCGCAGTTCCTCGGTCATCATGCGGCGCAGCAGACCGCGGCGGCGATAGGCGCCGTGCACGGTCACCGCGGTGACGGCCGACGCGGGGATCGCCGCGCCGCCGGGGACGGTCAGTTCGCGCGGGAAGGAGCCGAACGTGGTCACCCAGCGGTCGCCGACGGTGAAGCCGAAGAAGCGTGCGGGGTCGACGAGTTCGCGTTCGACGGCGAGGATCTCCGGCGGCGTGACCTCCTGGAACCCGCGTTCCTCGGCGCGGTGGAACGCGTCGAACTGGTCGGCGGTCAGGGTGCGCAGCGTGGGCTCGGCCAGGTGTGGCGGCGTCGTCGGCGAATCGGGCATGGGGCCACAGTAATCGGCGGAATCCGGGCGGTGCCACCGAATTTCCGCCGTTTCGTCAGCTGTGACCGCCCGGGTAGACGATGCGGATGCGCCGCTCGGCGCGACGGTGCAGGTCGACGTGCAGATGGATCCGGGCCTGGCGCGCGGCGAGCCAGGCCGAGACGATCGTGGCGGCCAGGCAGATGGCGCCGGAGAAGATCATGGCGAACGGCGCGCCCCACTCGTCGGTGATCCATCCGATGAGCGGCCCGCCGAACGGGGTGCCGCCGGCCAGGACGAGCATGTACAGGCTCATGACGCGTCCTCGGATCTCCGCGTCGGTGGACAGCTGCACGGTGGCGTTGGCGGTCGTGTTGAACGTCATGGAGGCGAAGCCGGTGGCGACTAGGACGACCATGAACACGGGCACCCACATCAGCAGGCCGAGCAGGACCATCAGGCCGGAGAACAGCGCGGAGGCGACGAACAGGAACGAGAGGCGGACGGTGGCGCGGCGGGCGGCCATCAACGCCCCGCCCAGCGATCCGAGCGCCAGCGCGACGTTCAGGAAGCCGTAGAGGAGGGCGCCGGACTCGAATGTGATCTTCGCGTAGGCGGACAGGATGACGGAGAAGTTGTAGCCGAACGTGCCGATGAAGAACACCAGCACGATGATCCACATGATGTGCGGGTGGGCGCGGACGTAGCGCAGGCCCTCGCGCACCTGGCCACGTTCCCGGGAGGCGCGCGGCAGCTTCTGCAGCTTGGCGGCGTCCATGGCCGCGAGCGCGCCGATCGTCGCGGCGAAGCTCACGGCGTTGATGGCGAACGCCCAGCCCGACCCGACGGCGGCGATGATGACGGCCGCGACGGCCGGTCCGACCAGCCGCGCCAATTGGAAGCTGCCGGAGTTCAGGCTGACCGCGTTGCGCACCAGCCGCGCCGGCACCATCTCGTTGACGAATGTCTGCCGCGCCGGATTGTCGACGACCGTGACGACGCCGAGCGCGAACGCCACCGCGTACACGTGCCAGACCTCGATCTCCCCGGCGAGGGTCAGCACCGCGAGCACGACCGCCAGCAGGCCCATGACGGTCTGCGTCATCAGCAGCAGCTTGCGTTTGTTGTAACGGTCGGCGATGAGCCCGCCGTAGAGCCCGCCGATGAGCAGCGGCAGGAACTGCAGCGCCATGGTGATCCCCACGGCGAACGGCGAGTTGGTCAGCTCCAGGACCAGCCAGTCCTGGGCGATGCGCTGCATCCAGGTGCCGGTGTTGGAGACCACCTGGCCGGAGAAGTACAGCCGGTAGTTGCGTTCGCTCAGCGCCGCGAACGTCGAGACGTGTGCCCGGGGGCGGCGTCTCGACGGTGCCGAGGCGTCACCCGAGTTCCCGCCGTCGTCGGGGGCTTCGTCGTCCGTGGCCTGCCGCTCTATGACGAGGCGGGCACTGTCGGACACATTGTTAGTCTAGCTTCATAAATGTGGGCGGCGGCGGTCACCGAGCGTGACCTGCAGCGACGCGGTGATTCCGGCCGGGCGATGGCAGCGCGCTGATCGGGGTGCGGCGCTCAGCCGGCGTGCCGGGCGCGTCGTTTCGCCGCGAGTTCGTCGGTGGGGATCTCCACCAGCTGGTCGCCGTCGACGCGTTCGGCCGGGAACTCGGCGAGCGTGCCGGTGACCTCCTTCATCGCACCGCCCACGGCGATGCCGAACACGCCCTGCCCGCCCTGCAGCAGGTCGACGATCTCCTCCGGCGAGGTGCATTCGTACACGGTGGCGCCGTCCGAGAACAGCGTGACCTCGGCAAGGTCCTCGACGCCGCGGGACCGCAGGTGTGTGATGGCGACGCGGATGTTCTGCAGGGACACGCCCGTGTCCAGCAGCCGCTTGACGACCTTGAGGACCAGCACATCGGTGAACGAGTACAGCCGCTGACTGCCCGACCCCTTGGCACCGCGCACGGTCGGCGCGACCAGCCCGGTGCGGGCCCAATAGTCCAGCTGCCGATAGGTGATCCCGGCGGCGGCACAGGCGGTCGGCCCCCGGTAGCCGACGTGTTCATCGGGAATGGCGGCGTTGGGAAAGAGCGCGTCCTGTCCCTGATCAACCATCGGTACCCTCCGGAGCCCGTCCTGCGGCCGCCCAGCGCAACCACGAATCACAACCGCGTATTTCCTGTCTATGACGGTAGGCGGGCCGCCTGCCGGGGTCAACGTCCTCCGCGGCGTGTCTCAACGTCAAGTTTAGGGTTAGGTTCCGGTCAGCCGTCACCGTCGCCCTCGGGGCCGAAGTCCTCCGGGGACACGCTGTCCAGGAACTCGCGGAACCGCTCGACCTCGCCCTCCGGATCGGCGATCCCCTCGCCGTCGTCCGACTCGGGTTCGTCCGGGATGACGATCCCCGCCTCCTCCAGCACCTCCTCGGCGACGTACACCGGGACCTCGCAGCGCACCGCGAGCGCCATCGCGTCGGACGGGCGGGCGGAGACGGTCAGGTCACCGTCGAAGACGAGTTCGCCGTAGAACGTGCCCTCGCGGAAGTCGACGACGCGCACCTGGGTCAGCGACCGGCCGATCGCCGTGATGACGTCGCAGAACAGGTCGTGGGTCATCGGGCGCGGCGGCGTCATCCCCTGCAGCGGCATGGCGATGGCGGTGGCCTCCGCCGATCCGATGAGGATGGGCAGGCTGCGGGTCCCGGACACCTCGGTCAGGATGAGGATCGGCTGCTGATTCGGCATCTCCACCCGGACGCCGACGATCCGCATTTCGATCATCGCACCGACCTTTCTACTCCCCTCGCCACGCTACACGGGGCCCGCCGCGATGACGGCCGAACGAGCCCGCACACCATCGCCGATCACGACCCCAATTCGCGGCGGAGCGCCGCCTTGAGGAGAAGCGCGTGCAGCCGCATCACGGTCGCGGCATGCGACGCGGCCGCCTCGCTGGCCCGTTCGCGCGCATCCGGATGGCGCTGGCGGGCCTGGGCGGTCACCAGTTGCGCCACCATCGCCGCCTCGCGATCCGCCGTGGTGCGCAGCGACCGCAGATGACGGGGTTCCAGGCCCAGGTCCAATAGTTCTGACAGCGTCCGCGCGGTCAGCGCCGCGTCCTCGCCGTAGTAGCCGCGCGCACCCGCGGCGATCAGCCCGGCCGACTCGAACTCGGTCAGCGCCGCGTCGGACAGGCCGCTGTCGCCGAGCAGCTCGTCGCGGGTCATCCGCACCTCGCGGGAGGCGGCGAAATCCGCCGGCTGCGGGGCCCCGGCGACGGTCAGCGAGTGCGGCAGCCGCGGCGCGGGGGTCCCCGGCTCCAGGCCGCGGTCGATCGCGTCGAGCTGGTCCTTGATGACCTTCAGCGGCAGGTAATGGTCGCGCTGCGCGGTCAGCACGTAGCGCAACCGCGCGACATGCGCGGCGGAGAACTGGCGGTATCCGGCAGCGGTGCGCTCGGGCGTGACCAGCTCCTCGGATTCCAGGAAGCGGATCTTGGAGATCGTCAGGTCGGGGAATTCGGGTTTGAGCCGCGCGAGGACGGCTCCGATGCTCAGGCCCGCCCCGCCGGCAGATGCGCCAGCGGCCGTCATGAGCCCGCTACGGCGCCCAGCGAGCCGCCGGTCAGGTACACCAGCCGGAACTTGCCGATCTGGACCTCGTCACCGTTGCTCAGCGACGACGATTCCACGGCCTCGCGGTTGACGTAGGTGCCGTTCAACGATCCGACGTCGACGACCTCGTAACCGTCGGCGGTGCGCCGGAATTCGGCATGACGGCGGGAGACCGACACGTCATCGAGGAACACATCGCTCTCCGGGTGCCGCCCCGCGCTGACCACCGCCGCGTCCAGTTGGAAACGCGAGCCGGCGTTCGGTCCCCGCTTGACCACCAGCAGCGCCGCACCCGACGGCAGGCCCTCGGCACCGGCGACCGCGCCGGGCACGCCGGTGGGAGTGTCTTCCCCGGTGACATCGGCGCCCAGAAGACCGGACGCGAAGACGGACGTGGAGTCTTCTGCGGAGTCGTGTTCGCTGTGTGTCACCGCTTCACTCCTTGTCGTGCTGGGTGCCGAGCCGGTCGCGGTCCCGGGCCGAGATCGGCTGCCGCTCGGCGACTGACTGCTGTTACCTCTTGACCGTACCGTGCCGGATTCGGGGACGGTACTGGCCGGAGGGTCTCGTTCTTGTCTAGTTCTCCCCGATGACGTCCGCATAGCCGTCGGCGTCGAGCAGGTCATCGACGTCAGCGGCATCGGCGGGCTCGATCTCGTAGAGCCAGCCCTCCCCGTACGGGTCGCTGTTGACTAGCTCCGGCTCGTCCTCCAGCGCCTCGTTGCGCGCGGTGACCGTGCCGGACAGCGGGGCGAGGACCTCGGAGACGGACTTGGTCGACTCGACCTCGCCGACCGCCTCGCCGGCCTCGACCGTCGCACCGAGCTCGGGCATGTCCACGAACACGATGTCGCCGAGCGAATTCTGCGCGTAGTCGGTGATTCCGACCCGGAACACACCGGAGTCGGCGGCGCGGACCCACTCGTGGTCCGACGTGTAGTGCAGGTCGTTGGGGATCACGGCTGGGGCCTTCTTCCACTTGCGGTCGGAGCTTGCAACTCTGTGGTCGCCATCATCCCGTATTCGTCAACCGGATGCGAGGGGCAATCGAGCGCGCGGGCCCCGACGACTCCGTCATACCCGCACTGGCACCCCTGCGGCGGCTGCGTCACGGATCGCCGGGAGCCCGGCAGCATCTACTGCGACTCCGTCATGGTTCGGGCCGTCGGTCGGTCCGCCGCCGGCACCACCGGCGTGCGCAGCAGGATCCACAAGTTCTGCTTCATGTACAGCACCCCGACCCACAGGTACATGGCGATCCCCCAGATCAGGAACGCGTAGCCGATCGGGTCCGCGACCGCGGCGATGGCCGGAACCGCCCGCGCCAGCAGCAGGATCGGCAGGGCGTAGAGCAGGCCGAACGTCGCGGCCTTGCCCAGATACAGCACCGGCAGCGGCGGGTACCCGTGCCGCCGGATCAGCGGTATCGGAATGGCGAGGATGATGTCCCTGCCCACGATCAGCACGGCGACCCACCACGGGATGAAATCACGGAGGACGAAGCCGACCAGGGTGGCGAGGATGTAGAGCCGGTCGGCGGCCGGGTCGAGCATCTCGCCCAACTTGGAGTACTGGCCGAGCAGCCTGGCGACCTTGCCGTCGGCCCAGTCGGTGATCGCCGAGAGCGCCAGGACCACCAGCGCCCAGCCGTCCTCCTGGGGCCCGAGCAGCAGGTACAGGAACAGTGGGACGCCCAACAGGCGCAGGAAGGACAGCAGGTTCGGCACCGTCCACACCCGGATGGTGGCCTGGTCTGCCTCGGTCACTGCCGTCGCTCCTCGTGTCCGGTCCGCCGATCGCCGGCGCACCGACCGACCGGGCCGGACCTGCCTGCCATCGGCCGCCCTGAGCCTACAATCCGGTCGATGACGAGCAACCCGGAGCCGATGGCGTATGTCGACGGGATGCTCGCCACCGATCTGGTCGACACCGTCGACGTGCTGGCCCGGCCGGAGGTGCTCGATCGCGGCGGCTGGTGGGCGGTGGCGGCGACGTTCGAGGGGGCGGTGACGGCGTACCGGTTCGCCCGGGTGCGTCGGGCGCCGCTGCCTCCCGCGTCCCGGCCGTGGCCCGGCGTGGTCGGGTCGTGGCGGAGCAGCATGGATCGCGGGCAGTACCTCGCCGGGGTGGCGGAGATCCAGCGGCGCATCGCCGCCGGCGACGTCTACCAGGTGAACCTGTGCCGGGTGATGACCACGGACCTCGTCATACCTGGCCCGGAGGCCGGACTCGCTGCGATGCGCCCGGCGGCGCCGCACGATCCGGTCGCGCTGGCCCGGCTTCTCGCGGCCGGCAACCCCTCGGCGTACCAGGGTGTGCTGCGCACCGGCGCCGACTGGATCGTCACCGCGTCGCCGGAACTGTTCCTCGCCCGCGACGGGCAGCAGGTGTGGTCCTCGCCCATCAAGGGGACCGCGGCGCTCGGAGAGCCGTTCGCGGACAAGGACTTCCCGGAGAACATCATGATCACCGACCTGGTGCGTCACGACCTCGGCCGGGTGGCGCGGACCGGATCGGTGACCGTCACCGAGTTGCTGGAGCGGCAGGAGCTGCCCGGCCTGTCGCACCTGGTGTCCACGGTGCGAGCCACGCTGCGGCCGGGGGTCGGCTGGGGCGAGCTGCTGGCCGCCACCCTGCCTCCCGGGTCGGTCAGCGGGGCGCCGAAACACACCGCGTTGCAGGCGATCGGCGCGCTCGAGTCCTACCCGCGCGGCCCGTACTGCGGCGCCATCGGGTACATCGACGCCGACCGCGCGGTGGCCAGGTTGGCGGTGGGCATCCGCACGTTCTTCACCACCGGCGGCGGACGGCGGCTGCACTTCGGCACCGGCGCCGGGATCACCCATCTGTCCGATCCGCAGGCGGAGTGGCAGGAGACGGAGCTCAAGGCCGCCCGATTGGTCGCGCTCGCCAGTACGGGCCGGGCGGACTTGTCGCGCACGTAAACTCGGCATGGCCCGTCCGCACGTCTCGATCCGCACGTCTCGAAAGGCATCCCATGGCATCCTCGTCGGCCGCAAAACCGGTATCTCGCACAGTGACCCGCGCCGTCATCCCGGCCGCGGGATTGGGGACCCGGTTCCTGCCGGCCACCAAGGCGACGCCGAAGGAGATGCTTCCGGTGGTCGACAAACCAGCCATCCAATACGTGGTGGAGGAGGCCGCGGCCGCGGGACTGCAGAACGTGCTGATGGTCACCGGGCGGAACAAGCGCCCACTGGAGGACCACTTCGACCGCAATCACGAACTCGAGGAAGCGCTGAAGGCCAAGGGCGACCACGACCGGCTGGAGAAGGTGCAGTACTCCACGGATCTGGCGAAACTGCACTACGTCCGGCAGGGTGACCCGCGTGGGCTGGGCCACGCGGTGCTGTGCGCGCGCGAGCACGTGGGCGACTCCCCGTTCGCCGTGCTACTCGGCGACGACCTGATCGACGCGCGGGACCCGTTGCTGCACACCATGATCGAGATCCACGAGGCCACCGGGCGATCGGTGATCGCGCTCATGGAGGTGCCCGCGGACCAGATCTACCTGTACGGGTGCGCCGCCGTCGAGCCCGTGCCCGACGAGCTGGAGATCCCGGACTGCGAGTCGCAGTGCGGCAGCAGCGCGGTCGCGGTGACCGGTCTGGTGGAAAAGCCGGACCCGGCCGACGCGCCGTCCAACCTGGCGATCATCGGCAGGTACGTGCTGCATCCCGCGGTGTTCGACGTGCTCGAGCACACCGGGCC
>CAZIIX010000067.1:0-7066 GCA_964539345.1 uncultured Actinomycetes bacterium
TCCGGTCGGCCCAATCGCCGTCGCGCGAGTCGTACAGCCCGGCCAGCGTCTTGAGTACCAGGTACATCAGCTGCCGGCGCGGCAGGCCGAGCCTGGTGGCGTATTTCATGACGGCGGGTTTGCCGATGAGCGTGGAGAAGGCGCCGCCCAGCCGGTAGTAGGAGCCGATATGACGTTGCATCGCGCCGATGTAGCCGTGCAGTGCGGCCTCGCGGGAGGCGCCCTCGGGGCGTCCGACCGCCTGCAGCACCGCCTCGGCGGCGATGGCGGCGGATTCCATGGCGTAGGCGATGCCCTCGCCGTTGAACGGGTTGACCATGCCGCCCGCGTCGCCGATGAGCAGCAGCCCGTCCCGGTAGTGCGGGCTGCGGTTGAAGCCCATCGGCAGGGCGGCGCTGCCGAACGTGCTGATCGCGTCGTCCTCGCGCAGGTGCCACTCGGCGGGGGTGCCCTCCAGCCAGGTCCGCATCAGGGCGCGGTAGTCGGTGGATCGGAACGCCTTCGAGGAGCTCAGCATGCCCAGCCCGACGTTGACCGTGCCGTCGCCGAGGGCGAAGATCCAGCCGTAGCCGGGGAGCAGCTTCGGCTCGGCGGGGTCGGTGCGGTCCCACAGTTCGAGGTGCGACTCGAGATAGTCGTCATGGCTGCGGGTGGCGCTGCGGTAGTACCGGCGGATCGCGACGCCCATGGGGCGGTCGTCGCGCCGATGGATGCCCAGGCCGGTAGCCATGCGCGCGGAGACCCCGTCGGCGCCGATGACCAGCGGGGCGTGGTAGGTGGCGGGGCCGTCGGGGGTCTTGGCGGTGACGCCGGTGACGCGGCCGGTGGTCTCGTCGACGATCGGGGCGCGGACGGTGACCTCCTGCTGCATGCGGGCACCGGCCTTGACGGCCAGGTTGGCGAGCATGTCGTCGAAGTCGCGCCGCGGCCGGACGAGGCCGAAGTTCGGGTAGTCGGCCAGCGTCGGCCAGTCCAGCTCCAGCGTGGTGCCGCCGCCGATGACGCGCAGTCCGCGGTTCTTCACCCAGCCGTCGTCGGAGACGTCGACGCCGAGCGCGAGGAGTTGTTTCACGCCGCGCGGGGTCAGGCCGTCGCCGCAGACCTTCTCCCGCGGGAAGGCGGACTTCTCCAGCAGCAGGACGTCCACGCCGGCCCGTGCGAGGTAGGTGGCGACCGTGGACCCGGCTGGGCCAGCGCCGACGACGATGACGTCTGCGACGGTCCTCATGGCAGCACTCAACTCCTGGGGCGGTTCCGGTTCGTAACGGGTCCTCGTCCGCGGCTTGTGAAAGCGTTCACAAACCGATCACGGGGCAGTCTAGGCGCCGCTGCGGCGGCTCTGTCCAGCGGGTTGCCCCACATATGGGCCTACGCTACGCCGCGCGCGTGGCGTGATGCAGTGCCACCACGCCGAACGTCATGTTCCGCCAGGCGACGTCCCGCCATCCGGCGCGGGTGATCAGCGCGGCCAGGGATCGCTGGTTCGGCCAGGCGTTGATGGATTCGGTGAGGTAGGTGTAGGCCTCGGCGTTGGAGGAGAACCGGCGGGCGACGCGCGGCAGGATGTGCCTGAGGTACCACCGGTAGCCCCACCGCATGGGCGCGACCGTGGGGTGGGAGAACTCGCAGACGAGCAGCTGCCCGCCCGGCTTGGTCACCCGCGCGAACTCGCGCAGCGCCTGCTGCGGGTCGGCCACGTTGCGCAGTCCGAACGCGATGGTGACCGAGTCGAACGATGCGTCGGCGAACGGCAGCGCCATGGCGTCGGCGGCCACCCGCGGCACCCCGCGGCGCGCGCCGGCGCGCAGCATGCCCAGGGAGAAGTCCGCGGCCACGCACCACGCGCCCGTCTCGGCCAGTTCCTCGGTGGACACGGCGGTCCCGGCTGCGACGTCCAGGATGCGCTCGCCGGGCACCGGCTGCAGCACCCGCACCACGTGCCGTCGCCATCTGCGGTCCTGGCCCAGCGACATGACGGTGTTGGTGCGGTCGTACCGGCCGGCGACGTCGTCGAACATCGCCGCCACCTGCCGAGGGTCCTTCCTCAAGTCCGCACGTGCCATGCCGTCAAGCCTAGTGCCGCCATTCGGCGCCCCGTCCCCCAGACGCGCCCGTGCCGTGGCTCACACGTCCGCGGAGCGGTGACGTGTCATCCGCAGGTCGCGACTACCCTTGACGCTCGTGTGCGCCTCCCCCGCGCCGACCACGACTCGGTGCCTGACGACGTCCGCGGCAACGCCGCCGCGGAACCTGATCGACGCGCTGCCCACGCCGACCGGCTCGGTGTGCTTCGTGCAGGACGGGGACGGGCTGGTCGGATGGGGCGCCTACGCGTCGACCACGGTGGTCGGCCCGGATGCCGCGGACCGGATCGCGCAGTGGTACGCCGACCAGGTCTCGCGGCTGCATGTGATCGACGAGGTGGGCACCGCGGGCAGCGGCCCGGTGTGCTTCGTCTCGCTGGGCTTCTCCCCGCGGGACCCGTCCGTCGCGGTGATACCGATGACGCTGCTGGGCCGGCGCGGCACCGATCAATTCATGACGACGATCAGCGGCGACCCCGAGCTGCCGCGGCCGGAGCCGGTGCGCGGTCCCGGCCAGGTGCGCTATCACGATGCGGCGCTGTCGGTGGCGACGTTCACCTCCGCGGTGGCCGCGGCGGTCGCCCGCATTCGCGCCGGCGAAGCCGCGAAAGTCGTCCTCTCGCATGGGCTTCAGGCGGAGACCGAGGAACCGGTCGACACCCGCTACCTGCTTGCCAGGCTCGCCGAGCGGTACCCGAGCTGCGTGGCGTTCGACGTGGGTGGCCTGGTCGGGGCCAGCCCGGAGACGCTGATGACGCGGCGCGGACGCACGATCTCCTCGCGGGTGCTGGCCGGCACCGCCTGGCCGGAGCATTCGCTCGGGGCCGTGGAGGCCAACAGCGAGGTGGCGGCGCATCTGCTGGCCAGCGCCAAGGATCTGCAGGAGCACCGGCTGGCGGTGCAGTCGGTCGCGGACACCCTGGGCCCGCTGGCCACGCGGCTGGATGTGCCGGCCGCGCCGTCCGCGCTCGCCCTGGCCAATCTGACCCATCTCGCGACGGACATCAGCGGCGAACTGGCCGCCGAGCACGCGGGTCTGTCGGCGCTGGAGCTGGCGGCCCGACTGCACCCGACGGCGGCGGTCGGCGGAGCGCCGAGCGAGGTGGCCCAGGCGATGATCTCCGAACTCGAGCCGGACCTGCGCGGGCGCTACGCCGCGCCGGTGGGATGGATCGACACGCGCGGGGACGGGGACTTCGCGATCGCGCTGCGCTGCGCCCAGGTGGACGGCCGCTCGGTGCGGCTGATGGCCGGCGGTGGGATCATGGCCGACTCCGATCCGGAGAACGAGGCGCAGGAGGCGCAGATCAAGATGATCCCGGTGCGGGACGCACTGGAGGGCTGAGGCACAGGGCGCACGGAGCCGGGCGCGGGCCGCGCGGAGCGGCGGTGGCCGCCACACGGAGCGGCGCCGGGTGGCGACGCGGGCCGGCGCTCCGGGTATCGGGGGCGCTACTGCGGAGTACCGGTCAGCGCGGTATGCACCGCGTCGCGCACATCGGCGAGTAGCTCGCGCAGGTCCGCGCGGCCGACGGGCACCTCGATGACGGTGATCCCGGGGCCCGCCGCGACCGGCCCCGCGGCGAGGGCAGCGGTCACTTCCTTGGCGGTCGCGGCCCGCGCGTACCGGGCGCCGAGGCCCTCGACCAGCGCTCGGAGGTCCGCCTCGACCGGGGTGGCGAAGACGCGTTCGAACGCGGCGGCATGCTGTGGCTCGCCGGGTTCGAGCGTGGCGAAGATGCCGCCGCCGTTGTTGTTGACGACCACGATGGTCAAATCCGGCCGTGGCTCGCCGGGCCCGATGGCGAGCCCGGTGATGTCGTGCAGGAATGTCAGATCCCCCATCAGCGCGACGACCGGCGCCGCGGGCGATGCCAGCGCCACGCCGACGGCGGTGGACACGGTGCCGTCGATGCCGGCCACGCCGCGGTTCGCGATCACCCGCACGCCGGGGCGCGGACGGGCGAAGCGGCCGAGGTCGCGGGGAACCTGCGACGACCCGAGCACGAGGGTCGATCCGCCCGGGATGCTGTCGGCGACGGCGCGCACCATGGCGGCGCTGCCGCCGCGCTCGGTGAGCACGGCATCGGCGGCCGCCGCGGCGCGCCGATCGGCGTCCTGCCATTGGGCGCGCCAGTGGTCGTCCGCGTCCGCGGTCAGCGGCGCCAGGGCCGGCGCCACACTGCGGGCGTAGCCGGCGAGGTCGGCGTAGCGGGCCGGGTGATCGACGACGTCGATGGTGATGTCCTCGCCGGTCAGCAGCTCGGTGACGGGGCGGAACAGGGTGGGGCGGCCGAGCACGATCACCCGGTCCGGACGGTGCACGTCCAGGAAGTCGCGGTCGGCGAGCAGGTGGATGCCCGCTGCCAGGACTCCTGTGCCGCCCAGGCCCCCGGCCTCGCTGATGACGAGGTGGCCGGCCGCGGCGACCTCGGCGGCCAGCGGATGGGTCAGGTCGGCGATGAACAGGCAGCGCTCCCCGGGCCGCGGCGCGTCGATCGCGGGGCCCGGCCCCGTGGCCGACGTCATAGCCGTCCAGGCCCCGCTCCGGCCGACCAGTGGTTCCGGCCAGTCGGCCGTCCCGCCGTCCTCCCGCGGCACGTCGCCGGGCTCCGGCGCGTCCGGCATCAGCGGCATGTCCAGCGGAATGTTCAGCTGGACCGGGCCGGGCGGCAGGCCGCTGCCGGCGGCGGCCGCCAGCGCGCGGCAGACCTGTGAACGCCACAGCGCGTTCTGTCCGGAAACCCTTGCCGGAACGGCGAACTCGCGCTGGAAGCGCAGCACTCCGGAGTCGAACACCGTCATCTGGTCGATGACCTGGTTGGCGCCGACGCCGCGCAGCCGGGGCGGCCTGTCGGCGGAGAGCACCAGCAGTGGCACGCCGGAGTGGTGCGCCTCGAGCACCGCGGGGTGCAGGTTGGCCACGGCCGTGCCGGAGGTGGTCGCCACCGGGACCGGGCGGGACGAGCCGCGCGCCAGGCCAAGGGCCAGGAACCCGGCGGTGCGCTCGTCGATGCGCACGTGCAGCCGCAGCCGGCCCGCGGCGTCGGCGGCGTGCAGCGCCATGGACAGCGGAGCGTTCCGCGAGCCGGGGCACAGCACTGCATCGGTGATGCCGCCCGCGAGAAGCTCGTCCACCACGACGGTGGCCAGCGCGGTGGAAGGATTCACGCCGCCCATTGTGTCGCGAGTAGGGCCGCAGGGCGTTCCCGGGTGCAGCCCGCTGGCTCGGCCCCGCGCTGGAGCATTGTGATGCGTGTACATCATGAATGATGCTATGCTGACCCCATGCGAACGACGGTCACCCTCGACCCGGACGTGGAGCAGCTACTCCGGGAGCGAATGGCGGCGCGAGGCATCTCGTTCAAGAAGGCCCTCAACGACGCGATCCGTGAGTCGGTCGGCCCGACGGACTACGCGTTCCGGACGGCAGCGTTCGATCTCGGTGTGACCGTTGATCTGACGAAGGCGAACGAGATCGCGGCGGACCTGGAGAATGCGGACCTCGTCCGGGCAGCACGGCGCGCCTCGTGACATTGGTAGACACCAACGTCCTGGTGTATGCGGTGAACTCGGCGTCGCCGTTCCATCGACAATCCCGCGGGTGGCTCGACGGCGCACTCTCCGGGCGGGCGCCGGTCGGATTCGCCTGGATGGCGCTGGTCGGATTCGTCCGGCTCGTCACGCACCCGGCCATCGTGTCCCGGCCGCTGTCCACCACCACCGCGTGCGACATCGTTGACGCCTGGCTGGGGGCACGGTCGGCGCACGTCCTGCAGCCGGGACGGGATCATGCGAGGTTGTTCCGCGCCATGCTGGCCGACGGACCCGGCGGCAACCGAACGAACGATGCGCATTTGGCCGCGTTGGCAATGGAGCACCAGGCGACCGTCGTCAGCTATGACAGCGACTTCGAACTGTTCCCGTCGGTCCGGTGGGAGAGGCCGAGATGAGAGCTGGTGGAGGCGAAGCCGCCACTCAGCGAAACGCCAGCCTCGCGACGCGGGCGATCCGATCGCGCCAGTAGGCCTCGCGATCCGCCGGCATGGCGTGTTCGGCGAGGAGGCCCTCGTCCGGCGCCGGCGGGTAGGGCATGACTGGGAGCACGCCGTCGGTGGGCAGTAGCCGGTGGGCGGCGACGTCGCCGGTCAGCAGCGAGGCGGTGCCCAGGCCGCAGGCGTACGGAAGGTCGGGAAGCGCGCCGGCGAGCGCCAGGCCGGCGGCCAGGCCGATCGAGGTGTCGACGGCCGACGAGACGACGACCGGCAGGCCACATTCCGTGGCGATGGCCAGGGCCGACCACACGCCGCCGAGTGGACCGGCCTTGATCACCGCGATGTCCGCGGCCCCGCGCCGGGCGACCTCGAGCGGGTCGCCGGCCAGCCGGATCGACTCGTCGGCCGCGATCGGCACGCCCGCCCGGCGCCGCACCGCGATCAGCTCGTCGACCGTCCGGCACGGCTGCTCGACGTATTCCAGTTCGCCTGCCGCGGCGGAGAGTTCGCCGATCGCGGTCACGGCCTCGTCCACGCCCCACGCGCCGTTGGCGTCCACCCGGATCCGGCCGGCCGGGCCGAGCGCGTCCCGCACGGCGCCGACCCGGGCCACGTCGTCGGCCAGCGCCACGCCGACACCGCCGACCTTG
This sequence comes from uncultured Actinomycetes bacterium, assembly GCA_964539345.1. Classification (GTDB taxonomy): domain Bacteria; phylum Actinomycetota; class Actinomycetes; order Mycobacteriales; family Nakamurellaceae; genus Nakamurella. Next base: position 6,730 of record CAZIIX010000067.1, read on the forward strand.
ACCTTCGCCGTGCGACAGCCGGACTCGCGCACCATGGCGGCGGCGTGCTCCGGATCGACCACCGGCACCGTCGTGTTGACCTCGACGAACGAGCGCTGCGGATCCGGCCAGTTGCGGATCGCCGTGTCGACCGCGGCCCGCAGCCACGGGACGCACGCGTCATCGTCATAGTCGGTGAAGGGGGCGAACTCGGACCATCCGGCGGGCCCGTCCAGCAGCAGTCCCTCGCGGACGGTGGTGCCGCGGAACGGGTCCCGCAACGGGATCGCGAACGGACGGGCGCTGGCCAGGATGCCGTCGATCATGTCGTAGTCCGTCATGGCCTCATCCTGCCCGA